>DASWFM010000184.1:0-4517 GCA_036394235.1 Solirubrobacteraceae bacterium
CGGCCGCCCGCCGGTCGACGGCAAGGTCTTCGCATGGGGCGCGCTGCCCGCCGAACAATCGCCCTCGAACGCCACCGCGAGCGCCCAGCAGGCCACGACCGGGGCCGGCGCTTCCTCCGCCGCCGCGAAAGGCTCGACCGCCGCCTCGCCTGCGGCCGCTGCGGCGGCGCGGCTCGCCCATGCGGCGCCGCCGATGCAGACCGTCGAGCTGACGGGGGCATCGAACGCGAAGGTCGTCGCCGTCGAGGACGGCAAGATCGCGCAGCTCGGCTACAGCCGCAAGCTCGGGCGCTACATCATCCTGCGCGACGTCTACGGGGATCTGTTCGCCTACACCGGCCTCGGCAGCATCGCCCCCAACTACAAGGTGGCGAAGCCGAGCCGTGCCAACACACCATCGGCCGCCCTGCAGGCGGCGAGCACTCACGACCCGGCTCCGTCGAAAGCCGCCACCGCGGGCAGCCAGACGCCGGTGACGCTGCAGGTCAAAGCGCCGGCGCCGCAGAGCCACGGCGCGGGCGGCGGCCGGGCGACGATCGAGACCGGCGAAACGGTGCCCGCCGGGATGGATCGCAAGCGCCTCTTCGCGCATCCTGGCAACGCCGACGCCAAAGCGGCCGCCGCGGCGGCCGGCGTGGCTCGGGCCCGGCGCGAGAAGGCCGCGCAGAAGCTTCCCCTGCGCAAGGGCTCGGTCGTCTCGAGCGGCACGGTGCTCGGCACCGTCACCACCGCCAAGGGCGCCCACGCGGGCCACCTGCGCTTCGGCATCCGCCCCGCCGGCGACGCCGCCTACATCGACCCCGGGCCCGTCCTCGCCAACTGGGCACAGCTGCAGCGGGCGCTCCACCCGCAGGGCGCTCACGCCACCGATGCGCTACTCGGCGCCACCGCCTCGGATGTCTTCCTCCTCTCCCACACACAGCTCCAGCGCACGGTGCTCTCGGACCCCGGCATCACGGTCAGCGGCTGCAGCCGGCAGGACATCTCCTCCGGCGTCGTCGACAAGCGCGTGCTGGCATTGCTCGCGTTCCTCTCGCGCAGCGGCCTGAAGCCAACCGTCGGCGACCTGCGCTGCGGTCAGAGCCAGTACACCGGCTCGGGTGCCCTCTCGCCCCACTACCGCGGCGACGCCGTGGACATCACGGCGATCAACGGCGTGTCGCTGGCCCACCACCAGGGGGCCGGCACGATCGCGGACCTGACGATCCGGGCGCTGCTGACGCTCCCCGCCGAATTCGTGCCCCGCGAAATCGTCAGCCTGATGCACTACCCGGCCTCGGCGAGCACCCGCGCGAAGGCCTCCCACTGGAACCGCATCGAGCTGATCTTCGCGCCGCCGGTGCCTAAGTCTCGCCCCGCCACCGGCGCGGCGGCGCACTCCGCCGGCAAGGGCGGTACCGCGCCGGCCCCGCTCGTCACGACCAGCTTCCTCAGCCCGCTGCAGTGGACCCAGCTGGTCACGCGCATCGGCACGATCCCCGGGCCCAAGATCGCCAACAAGCCCACCTCCTCGGCGATCCCCGACGCCAAGCACAAGTAGCCGGGGATGATCCGGGCGATGGCGAGCTTCGGCGGCATCGACCTCGGCGGGACGAAGATCCAGGCGGTCGTGGTGGACGCCGGGCACCAAGTGCTCGGCTCCGCTCGACATCCGACGCCGACGAGCGGCGGCCCGAAGGCGGTCGCGGCGGAGATGGCCGTGGCGATGCGCGAGGCGGCGGTGGCGGCCAACCTCGATGTCGCGACGCTCGGCGGCATCGGCGTGGGCTCGCCGGGCGTCGTCGAGGAGGGCACGGTCACGAGCGCCCGCAACCTGCCCGACTGGGAAGGCACGTTCCCGCTCGCGAAGGAGCTCGAAGCGGCGCTCGGACCGCAGGTGCGGCTCGGCAACGACGTGGGCGTCGCCACCACCGCCGAGTTCCACCTCGGCGCCGGTCGCCCGTTCTCTTCGCTGCTCGGCGTCTTCTGGGGAACCGGGGTCGGCGGCGGGATGATCCTCGACGGCAAGCTGTGGCGGGGTCGTGGCGGCGCCGGCGAGATCGGCCACCTGGTCGTGCAGATGGACGGCGCACGCTGCACCTGCGGCCGGCGCGGCTGCATGGAGGCCTACGCGGGCCGCGCGGCGATGGAACTGCACGTCCGAAAGCTGCTCGACAAGGGCGAGCACACCGACCTCTTCAAGATCGCCAAGGAGCACGACCGCACGCGGCTCACGAGCGGCATCTGGGCGCGCGCGCTCGAGCGGCACGACGCCCTCGCGGAAAAGATGATCGAGCGGGCGATCGCAGCGCTCGGCGCCGGCGTGGCCTCGGCGATCAACCTGCTCGACGTCGAGGCCGTGGTCCTCGGCGGCGGCCTCGGCGTGAGGCTCGGGGCGCCCGCCGTGAAGAGGATCGCCGCGGCGATGCAGCCTCACCTGTTCGCCGATTCCCGGCCCCCGCACGTCGAGGTCGCCTCGCTGGGCGATCTGGGCGGCGCGATCGGCGCGAGCCTGCTTGTCGCGCCCGCCGGCAAGGCCGCCCGGCCGCGCAAGACCAAGGCCGCGTAGGCGCCGGCGCCTCACACGCCGAAGATCGTCACCCCGACGAGCACGACGGACAGGCAGGAGAGCACCACGACGGTCAGGCCGGTCGCCGCGTCGAGCACGCCGCGGCTGCGCTGCTCGCCCATCACGCGCCGCGACCGTGAGAGCTGCCAGATGAAGTACAGGTTGATCGGCAGCAGCACGCCGTTGACAACCTGAACGCCGATCAGCAGCGAGATCACGGGCACGCCCGGGATCACCGCCACGATCGCGCTGATCGCGATCATTGCCGTGATCACGCCGACGAACACGGGCGCCTCCTCACGGCGGCGCCCGATGCCCTTCTCGTAGCCGAGCGACTCGGCGACGACGTAGGAGGTGGCGATCGGCAGGATCGCGGCGGCGAGCAGGCTCGCGCCGAGCAGCCCGATCCCGAACAGGGTCTCGGCGAACTGCCCGGCGAACGGTGTCAGCGCGCGGGCCGCCTCGGCCGCGCTGCTGATTTCGTGGATGCCGTGCGTGAACAGCGTCGCTCCCGTGGCGATCACGATGAAGGCGGAGATGATGCAGGCGAAGACTGCGCCAGAGACCGCCTCGCCTTCCTCGCGGTGAAGCTCCTCCGGGCGCACGCCGCGGTCGACGACGGCGGACTGGAGGTAGAGCTGCATGTAGGGGGTGATCGTGGTGCCGATCGTCGCGATCAGCAGCACGAGATAGGTCGAGGAGCTGTGCAGGTGCGGCTGGATCACCGCCTTGCCCACGTCCTTCCAGTTCGGTTTCGCGAGGATCGCGGCGATCGGGTAGGCGAAGAAGGGGATCGTGAACCAGACGAAGATCCGCTCGGCCGACCGGTAGGAGCCACGCACGATGATCAGCCAGATGCCGGCGGCGGCAATCGGCACGGTGATCTGGGCCGGTACCCCGGCGAGGCCGAGCGCGGCGCCGGCTCCCACGAAGTCCGAGATGCAGATCCCCATGTTCGCGATCAGCACGGCGCTCGTCGCGAACACCGACCAGCGGATCCCGTACTCCTCCCGGATCAGCTCGGACAGGCCCTTGCCCGTGACGACCCCCATCCGCGCTGCCAGCTTCTGCACGATCGCCAGCGAGATCGCGATCAGCACGATCGTCCAGAGCAGCTCGTACCCGTATTTGGCGCCGGCTTCCGAGTAGGTCGCGATGCCGCCGGCGTCGTTGCCCGCGTTGGCTGCGATCAGGCCCGGGCCGAGCAGGCCGAGAAGGGCGAATATCCGGACCCGGCGAGGGCTAAGCCGGGCAGGCAGGCGCGGTCGGCCACGGGCGGCCGACCGGACACGACGCATGAAGGGCGGTACTCGGACCGCCATCGAACTGTCCGCCTGCGGAAGTCATCGCGGGCAGTCTATTGAGTAGCCGCCGGCGCCCCTGACAGGCGTCGTTCAGTCCTCGCCGAGCAGCCCGAAACGCCGGCGCCAGCCGCGCGGCAGCATCGCCTCGAGCACATCGTCGACCGTCACCACGCCGACCATTCGCCGCGACTCGTCGACGACCGGGATCGACATCAGGTTGTAATCCGCCATCAGCCTGGCGACCTCCTCGAAGGGCGCGTCGGGCGAGAGGCACGGCACCTCGTGCTTGAGCTCTGCGTCCAGCCGCCGCTCGGGCTCCGCCCGCACCAGTGCTGTCACGGGCACGCTGCCCGCGAGCGTCCCATCCGGCGCAGAGACGTAGACCGCGCTGAGCAGCTCCGCGGCGACGCGGCTGTGACGGACCGCCCGCAGTGCATCCTCGGCGCTGCTCGAGCCTCCCAGCAGCACGAAGTCGGGG
Organism: Solirubrobacteraceae bacterium; assembly: GCA_036394235.1. Taxonomy (GTDB): domain Bacteria; phylum Actinomycetota; class Thermoleophilia; order Solirubrobacterales; family Solirubrobacteraceae; genus Palsa-744. The sequence goes on from DASWFM010000184.1 coordinate 4,331, forward strand.
CTCATCAGCCCTCCGGCCTCGGCGGGGTCGTAGCCGAGCAGCGCCCGCACCTTCACGCGGTGGCTCACTGCCAGCAGCGCGAGCACGGTCTCGCGGCGATCCTCCTCGAGCTCCCCGATCACGTCGGCGGCGTCGTCGGGGGCCATCCGCGAGAGGATCTGGGCGACCTGCTCATCGGGCCGGTCCT
>DASWFM010000185.1:0-4169 GCA_036394235.1 Solirubrobacteraceae bacterium
ACCTGCTCGCAGCGGACTTCGACGTGATCGCCTGCGACTCCCCCGGCTTCGGCCGCTCGGCGCCGCTGCCCTCCGGGATGGCGCCGACCATCACCTCCTACGCCGACGCTTTCGAGTGGTTCTTCGCCGAGCTGGGCCTGACGCGACCTCACGTCGCCGGCAACTCGATGGGCGGCGCGATCGCGCTCGATCTGGGACGGCGGCGCGCCGTCGGCTCGGTCACGGCGATCTCCCCGGCGGGCTTCTGGACTGCCCCCGAGCGGCGCTTCTGCCAGCTCTCGCTGTCTGCCGTCGCAAACACGCCCAGGGCGGCTCGGCCCGCGCTGGAACGCGCGGCACGAACGCGCGCCGGACGCGTGGCGCTGTTCGGCCAGACCTTCGGCTACCCCACGCGGCTCCCCGCCGAGGAGGCCGTCGCGACACTCCGCGACGCCTGGGCCTCGCCGGCCTTCGCCGCCGTGCTGAAGGGCTTCGACGGCTACAGCTTCCAGCGTCCCGAGGAGCTGCGCCAAACTCCCGTGACTGTCGCCTGGGGCGATCGCGACCGCCTGCTCCCCTACCGCCTGCAGGCGCCGCGGGCGAGGGCGATGATGCCCTGGGCCCGGCACCTCACACTCGGAGCGGGCCACGTGCCCCACTACGACGACCCCCCGGCCGTGGCCGCGGCGATCCGCACCACGGCGCTCGGCTCACGGCCCCCCGCGCGCGGCGGCGTCGGCGTCCGCTCGGCGTAGCGCGCCCGGCGAACCTAGCTGGAGGAGTCATCGCCGCCAAGCTCTCCTGCGCGCTCGCCCGAGCGCCGCTCGCGGCCTAGCGGCTACAGTCGCTCGATGGTGCGCCAGCGGCGCCGAATCACGGTCGCCAGCGCAATCTCTGCGGCCGGGGGATGGCTGGTTTGGGTTGCACTGCTGACAGCCGGCCTGTCGGTTGGAGTCGCAACGGCCGTTGCCTGCGTCACCGCGCTCGGGCTCGCGGGTATCGTGCCCCGGCGCCTCGACAGACAGCTCTTTGGTCTCGCCCTGGGATACACCTTCGCGTTCGCGCTCCTCGAGGCGCCCGTCTGGATACTCCTGGTGTTGGTCCTGAACCCCTCCGGCGGAGATTGATGCGAATGAGAGGGAGCTCCGCGAGTCGTTTCGCTCGACCCCTCCTCCCTGTCCCCGGGACGGCGATGACGGCCGCGAGTGTAATTGCCCTCGGACGGTCAAATCTTGTACTCTCGCCACCGTCAGGGAGGACCGGAGGAGGGGAAATTTGTTCGCCGCGAACAACTTCCATCTGGAGGAGCACGAAGGGGCGCCGGCCCCGCCGCCGGCTGAGCTGCGGGCCGCTCTGACCCCGGGCATCCCTGCGATCGTCGAGGAGGCGATCGCGGAAATCCGCAGGCAGGGAGCCGGCTCCGGCTTCTCGCGCAGCGCGCTCGAACGGAATCTGCGGTTGGGCCTGACCGATGCCGTGGACCGCTGGTTCGAGCCCTCCCGTACGGCTCCGGCGGACCTGCACTTCGCGCTCGGACGGGCACAGGCGCGGGCCGGGCGCAGCCTCGACGAGCTGATGGGGTTCTATCGCCTGGCGGCACAGACGATGTGGCGGCGGGTCGCCGAGCTGGGAAGCGACCAGGGGGCGCGGCCGGAGGACCTCTACCGGCTCGCCGAAACCGGCTTCGGCTGTGTCGATGAGATCTCCACGCAGGCCGCGGCCGGCTTCTCCGAGGAGCACTCGCATCGCTCCGGCGCCTCGCACTCGCGGCGCAGCGAGTTCGTGAGGCTGCTCCTGCGCGACCCCCAGCCCCCCGTCGACGTGCTGGAGGCGGCCGCCCGGACGGCGAGCGTCTCGCTGGCGCCGCGCGTCGCGATGTTCGTGGGCCCGGGCGAGATGTACGAGGCCTTCGCCCGCACCGCCCGCGACCAGACGGTGCTCGGCCCGCGCGAGGGCGAGTTCGTCGGGGCCCTGTTCGACCCCGATGGGCCGGGCCGTCGCGAGCGCCTGCGCGCGGCCGCCGAGCACGCCTCGACGAGGCTGGCCCTCGGCCCTTCGGTCCCCCTGAGTGGGGCGCGCGAGAGCCTCGGCCGCGCCCAGGCGCTGCTCGCCCTGGTGCTCGCCGGCCTGATCGGCTCCTCCGCGCTGGCGAGCGTCGAGGAGCATCGCCTCGAGTTGCTCCTCGCTGCCGATCCGGGCCTCGCGGGGGAGCTCGCCGAGCGCCGCCTCGCGCCGCTGCAGGATCTCGCCGGTGCGACGACGCGGGCAAACCTGACAGAGACGCTGCGCGCCTGGCTGCGCGCTCCCGGACAGCGCAAGACGATCGCCCACGAGCTGGGCGTGCACCCGCAGACGGTCCGCTACCGCATGACCCGACTTCGCGAGCTGTTCGGCGACGCGCTCGATGATCCCGACGGCCGCTTCGAGCTGGACCTCGCTCTGCGCCTGCAGCCGTTCGCGGAGCTGGCCGACCCTGAAGGTGTTTCTCCGATACCTTCAGGCCGGTGACGCTGGAGGAACTCAGGGAGGCGGTCGAGCTCGGCACCGTGGACACGGTGCTGCTGGCCCTGACGGACATGCAGGGGCGGCTCCAGGGCAAGCGCCTGACCGCCACCCACTTCCTCGCGGAGGTCGTGGAGAACGGTGCCGAGGGATGCAACTACCTGCTGGCGGTGGACGTCGACATGGCGACCGTCGGTGGCTACGCGATGTCCTCCTGGGAGCGTGGCTACGGGGACATGATGTTGCTGCCGGACCTCGACACGCTGCGGCCCGTGCCGTGGCAGGAGGGCACAGTGATCTGCCTCTCCGACGTGGCCCGGCTCGACGGCAGCGACGTGGTCGCCTCCCCCCGGCAGATCCTGCGCCGCCAGCTCGCGCGCCTGGCCGAGCGCGGCTGGAGCGCCAACGCGGGCACGGAGCTCGAGTTCATGGTGTTCCTCGACACCTACGAGGAGGCTTGGCACAAGGCCTACCGGGACCTGCGGCCCGCGAACCTCTACAACGTCGACTACTCGCTGCTCGGCACGGCCCGCGTGGAGCCGCTGATCCGCCGCATCCGCAATTCGATGGCGGCGGCGGGGATGGTCGTGGAGGACTCCAAGGGCGAGTGCAACTTCGGCCAGCACGAGATCAACTTCCGCTATGCCGGCGCGCTGCGCACGGCCGACGAGCACGCGATCTTCAAGAACGGCGCGAAGGAGATCGCCGCCGACGAGGGGATGGCCCTGAGCTTCATGGCCAAGTACGACGAACGCGAGGGCAACTCCTGTCACATCCACTTCTCGCTCGCCGACGAGCAAGCTCCGCTCTTCGCGCGCGAGGAGAAGCTGTTCGAATCCTTCCTCGCGGGACAGCTGGCCTGCCTGCGGGAGCTGACCTTGCTGCTCGCGCCAAACGTCAACTCCTACAAGCGCTATGCGGCCGCGAGCTTCGCGCCGACGACGGTGGCATGGGGCAAGGACAACCGCACCTGCTCCCTGCGGGTCGTCGGCCACGGCCCGTCCAAGCGCTTCGAGAACCGCGTCGGCGGCGCCGACCTGAATCCCTATCTGGCCTTGGCGGTGATCATCGCCTCCGGCCTGCACGGCCTCGACGCCGGCCTCGAGCTGGAACCGCCGCTGGAGGGCAACGCCTACGCCGACGAGGATCGCCCGCGGGTGCCCTCCACGCTCGCGCACGCGCGTGAGCTGTTCGCAGGCAGCGAGGTCGCGCGGGAGGCGTTCGGCGAGGAGGTCGTCGCGCATTACCTCAACGCCGCCGACGTCGAGCTCGCAGCGTTCGGCGCGGCCGTGACGGACTGGGAGCGCTTCAGGGGGTTCGAGCGGCTGTGAGCGGGACCGGGCGAGATGGGCGCCACTGAACGCCGGGGCTCGGAAGCGACGGCGGCGCCGCCGGAGGCCGTCTTCGCGCCGGTCCGTTCCCAAACCGCCTTCGAGGAGACCGTCGACCGCCTGGGCACCGCGATCAAGCTCGGCCTGCTCCCTCCGGGCTCCCAGCTTCCCGCCGAGCGGGAGCTGTGCGCGCGCATGGGCATCGCCCGCTCGACACTTCGCCAGGCGCTGACGGCACTGACGCAGAGCGGCCACGTGTTCGCCACGCGCGGACGCGGCGGGGGCACGTTCGTCTCAGACCCCCAGCCTCCCGCCGACCCGCCCTCGAAACGGATGCTCGCTGAATGGCGGGACATC
>DASWFM010000186.1:0-22194 GCA_036394235.1 Solirubrobacteraceae bacterium
CGCGCCGCGCGAGCAGGTCTACGCCGCGCTGCTCGACCCGGACGCGGTCGCGCGCTGGCGAGTCCCCGACGGGATGCGCAGCGAGATTCACCTCTTCGAACCGCATGAGGGCGGTGCCTTCAGGATCTCCCTGACCTACGAGGCACAGGATGCCGTCGGCAAGACCTCCGGTCGAACCGACACTTACCACGGACGCTTCCTCGCCTTGCATCCCTCCGAGCGGATTGTGGAAGTGATCGAGTTCGAGACCGGCGAGGACGATCTTCATGGCGAGATGACGATCACGACGACACTCACCGCGGCGGGCGACGACACCGAGCTGACGATTCTCCACGAGGGGATCCCCCCGGGAGTCTCCTCACGGGACAACGAGACCGGCACGCAGATGGCCCTCGCGAAGCTCGCGGGCCTGCTCGAGCAGCGCTAGCCGGCCCCCCGCCCAGGACCGACTGTTTTTCTGCTCTTGACAACTTTTCTTGTCGGTAGTAGGTTGGGCGCATGAACGATCTCGAAGTCATCGAAGACCCGGCCACCGCCGAGGCATCGCTCGACCCGGTGCGCTCGAAGCTGCTGGCAGAGCTGGCCAGTCCCGCCTCGGCGTCCTCGCTGGCCGGGCGCGTCGGCCTCGCCCGCCAGAAGGTCAACTACCACCTCAAAGCGCTCGAGCGCCACGGCCTGATCGAGCTGGTCGAGGAGCGCCGAAAGGGCAACATGACCGAGCGGGTGATGCAGGCCACCGCCGCCTCTTACCTGATCTCTCCCTCGGCCCTGGCCTCGCTGGCGCCCGACCCGGACCGCTCGCCCGACCGCCTCTCGGCGCTCTGGCTGGTCGCGCTCGCCGGCCGCGTCGTCGGCGAAGTCGGCGAGCTGATCAACCGGGCGCGCAGCGCGCGGCGGTCACTGCCGACGTTCGGCGTCGACGGCGAGATCCGCTTCGCCTCCGCCGCCGACCGCGCGGAGTTCGCCGCCGAGCTCGCGGCGGCGCTCGAGGAGCTCGTCGCGAAGTACCACGACGAGCAGGCCGCCGGCGGGCGCAGGCATCGCCTGATCCTCGCGCTTCATCCGACGATCACCAAGGGCCCCAAGGGCCCGCACACCCCGAACGAGGAGCCCAAGTCATGAGCCGTAAATTCGAGATCACACGCGAGATCGACCTGCCCGCCGCCCCGCGGGAGGTGTGGACGGCGATCACCGCGGACACAGCCGCGTGGCAGTTCCCGACCGGCATGGAGATTCCCGCGGGAACGATGCCGTCCGAGGACGCGCCGGTGACCACCTGGGACCCGCCCAAGCGGCTCGTGATCCGCATCGACTCGCCCGACGGCACCTTCAATGCGCTCGACTACTCGATCGAGGCCCGCGCGGGCGGCACCGCACACCTGCGCTACGTGCACAGCGGGATCCTCGCCGATGAGTGGGAGGACCAGTACGACGCGATCGACGGACACACCGACTTCTACCTTCACACCCTCGCCGAGTACCTGCAGCACTTCAAGGGCCGGCCGGCCACCTACGTCGGGCAGCCGTCGGCGGGCATCGAAGGGCCGGAGGGGGCCGGCGCCCCCGACGCGATGGACACGCTTCGCTCCGCACTCGGCATCGGCCGGGACGCGGCCGCCGGCGACGCTGTCCACGCGCAGCTCGGCGATGCGGGCGCGCTCGACGGGGTCATCGACTACGCCACGCCAGAGTTCCTCGGCGTGCGCACCGAGGACAGCCTGTACCGCTTCTTCGGGCGCAACCACTTCGGCGGCGTCGTCGGGATGAGCGCGCACGTCTTCCGCGACGGCGCCGACGCCGTCGGTGCCGAAGCGGCGCTCAAGCGCTGGCTCGACTCGGTCTACGCGTCCTGACTTGCGGCCGGTGCGTTCTCGCGACACGGGGATCGACCGAGGGTCGTCGGAATCTCGGTGGCCATGGGGCCGGCAGTGCGGCCAGCCGGCGCTAGCAGCCCTCGCCCGGGTCCCCGCCTGTGCCGCGGAGGGCCGCCTCTTCGGCGAGGATCCGCCAGCCTTCCATGAAGTGCTCGCGGGCTTCGGGTGAGAGCCGCTCGAGCGCCGTCTGAAACGGCGCGACGGCCACCTCGAGCCATCCTTCCATCGCGTCCCGGTAGTCCTCGTGCACGCGCACGATCGTGCGTCGTCGGTCCTGCTCGTCCTCGGCGCGCTCGAGCATCCCCGCGCGGCTGAGCTCTCCGACGATCGTGCTGGTGCTCGAGAGCAGCAGCCCGAGGCGCTTGGCGAGTTCACTGACACCGATAGGTTCGGCGGCCGCGACGGCCAGGAGCGCGGTCGCGTGGCGCTTCCCGAGCGAGCTGGCTTCCATCGCGTCTCGCATCGGCATCGGGGCCGGTACTGCGGCCTTGAGGTCGTGGAGCGTGACTGGCACCAGCGAGATCAGCTCGGCGACATCCTCCTCCACACTCGGCGCGGGCTGCTGTCTCGTATCGCTCTTGACGGCCATCGATACCATGCTAGTCTACTTCGATCTGCGAACCATTCGCAGAAAGCAACTGTTCAATTATAAAGAGTATATAACGCCGGGGAGGTCCAGCATGAGCTCGACGCCAACACCGCAGCGCAGACTTGGAATCGTGGCGCGTGTCGGGGTCTGGGCCGCCGCGCATCGACGTCTCGTCGCTCTGGGCTGGATCGTCGCGTTGGTCGGAGCCGTTGGCGCCTCGAGCGCGATTGGAACCAACTACGGCAACAGCTTCTCGCTGAACGGCACCGACTCCCAGCGAGCGGTCGACCTCCTCAAGCGCGCGTTCCCCGCCCAGTCGGGGGACTCCGATCAGATCGTCTTCGCCGTGCCAAGCGGCAGCAGCATCACCTCGCCGGCCGTGCGCGCGCGGATCGCCCCGATGCTGGAACGCGTAGCGCAGCTTCCGCATGTCAGCGGCGTCGTCAGCCCCTACTCTCCGGCGGGCGCGCAGGCGGTCTCGCGCGACGGGCAGATCGCGTTCGCCACGGTGAACTTCGACCAGCGCGCGAACACGGTCCCGAAGGCGGCCGTGGAACGCGTGATCTCAGTCGCGGACGGCGCGCGCTCGTCGCAGTTGGAAGTGCAGCTGGGCGGCCAGGCGATCGAGCAGGCAGAACGCACGTCGCTTGGCACGGCAACGGCCGTCGGGTTGATCGCCGCGATGATCGTGCTGCTGATCACGTTCGGTTCGCTGCTGGCGATGGGCCTGCCGATCCTCACGGCACTGCTCGGCCTGGGCACCGCGATCGGGCTGGCAGGCCTCGCCTCGCAGGTGATCACGACACCGGACTTCGCAACGCAGCTGGCAGCCATGATCGGGCTCGGGGTCGGGATCGATTATGCGCTGTTCCTGATCACGCGCTTCCGGCAGAACTACCGAGCCGGCATGGACCTGCAGAGCTCGATCACCGAAGCGATGGACACGGCGGGGCGCGCCGTCATGTTCGCCGGCATCACGGTCATCATCGCCCTGCTGGGCCAGCTGGTGCTCGGCGTGAGCTTCCTCTACGGGCTCGCCGTCGCGTCCGCCCTGGCGGTGCTGATGACGATGCTCGCCGCGCTGACGATCCTGCCCGCGGTGCTCTCCCGGTTCGGCGATCGCATCGCGCGGCCGAGCCGGCGCGCGCGTGCCAGCGGCGAGTCCTCCGCGGCGCGGGACGCACGCGGGCTGTGGGCGCGCTGGGCGCTCCTGATCCAGCGCCACCCGTGGCCCGGCGCATTGGCCGGCGTGGCGATCATGGTCACGCTGGCCGCGCCGGCTCTCGCACTGCGCCTCGGAAACAGCGACGCCGGCAACAACCCTTCGAGCTCGACGACCCGCCACGCGTACGATCTGCTGGCGAAGGGCTTCGGGGCTGGAGTCAACGGCCCGCTCCAGGTTGTCGTCACGTTGCCTCGCGCCGGCGACACCACCGCGACGGCGACAATCGGTGCCTCGCTTCGGGCAGTCGCCGATGTCGCCTCCGTCTCCCCCGCGCGCCTCAGCCCGAGCGGCGCGACGGCGGTCTTCGAGGTGTATCCGCGCTCGGCTCCGCAGTCACTGGCGACGAGCGAACTCGTCAAGAGCCTGCGTGACAAGACGTTGCCGCTGGTCGCCCGCAACAGCGACACTCAGATCCTCGTCGGCGGTCAGCAGGCGACGACGATCGACTTCACGGGCGTGCTCTCCAGCAAGCTTCCCCTGTTCATAGGGATCGTGGTCGCGCTGTCGGCCCTGCTGCTCCTGATGGTGTTTCGATCGCTCGTGATTCCGATCCAGGCCGCGGTGATGAATCTGCTCTCGATCGGCGCCTCACTCGGGGTCGCGGTAGCGATCTTCCAGTGGGGGTGGCTCGGGAGCTTCTTCAACGTCAAGGGCGGCCCGATCGAGGCGTTCATCCCGGTGATGCTGTTCGCGATCGTATTCGGCCTGTCGATGGACTACGAGGTCTTCCTGGTCTCTCGAATACACGAGGAGTGGACGCGTCGACGTGACGCGTCCGACGCTGTCACTCGCGGACTGGCGTCGACGGGGCGCGTGATCACGGCTGCCGCCACGATCATGATCTGCGTGTTCGCTTCCTTCGCGTTCGGCGATCAGCGCGTCCTCAAGCTGTTCGGTCTGAGCCTCGCAAGCGCGGTCTTCCTGGACGCATTCGTCGTACGCAGCCTGCTGCTGCCGTCGGTGCTCGAGCTGCTCGGCCGGCGCACATGGATATTGCCCGGTTGGCTCGCCAGGCGTCTGCCGCACCTGGCGATCGACAGAGCAGAGGCACTGATCCCGCCCGCTGCGCCGGTCGAGCAGCCCGCATGAGGGCGGCCCGCGACGGAGCGGTGGGACGGAGAGGGAGGGATTCGAACCCTCGAACGAGGTTTCCCCCGTTACGCGATTTCCAGTCGCGCCCGTTCAACCGCTCCGGCACCTCTCCTGGCGCTGCGGGGCGATCGAATCGCCCCGGGCGGACGGCCTAAGGCTACGACACAGGCCGGGGACTCCGTTGGTAGGCTCCGGCCATGGTGCTTGCCGCCAGCGAAGCGTTTATCAAGACCTTCGGGCTGATCGTCACGTTCGGCGGGATCGGTGTGATCGTCAACGTGATCCTCATCTACGTCTTCTTCCAGGTCCGTGGCGAGCGCCGCCAGAACGAGGAATACCTGGCCTCGCGCAAGCCACCCGGCTCCTGAGCCGCCGCGCGGCCGGGGATCACCGGCCGCCGAAGACCCGCCACCGCCGCTCAGATGATGTAGACCGGGGTGCCTACCGGCGTTTTCGAGTACAGCGCGATCACGTCGGGGATCCGCATGCGCACACACCCGTGGGAGGCGTCGTGGCCGATCGAGGAGTACTCGCTCGGGTCGATGCCATGGATGCCCGCGCCGCCTTCGAAGGACATGAAGCGGGCCTTCAGCGGGTCGGCCGGCCCCGGCGGCACGACCGTCCCCGCGAGCGATCCGGCCCAGGCTTTTTTGGGCACGTACCACGGCGGGTTGACCTGCTCCCATTCGACGTGGTGCAGGCCTGCGGGCGTTTCGAGGCCTTCCATGCCCACCGCGATTTCGTAGCTGCGTTCGAGTTTCAGGTGGTTGTAGAACCTCAAGCGGAACGAGCCACGGTCGATCACGATGTAGGCCGGGTACTTGCTCGCCAGCTGCGCCGTCGTCACCTTCGGCTTGGCGTTCTTCGTCGGCACGGTCACGTTGCGGCTCCCACTGGGCGCCACCAGCGCCGCCTCGATGCGCCCGCCGAGCTTCGCGCTTTCGACGCTCCGCCCGGTCCGCGCGGGCACCGTCCGCAGACCGGATCCGCTCGGTTCGACGGTCGCGTCCCGCGGTGCCTGGTTGACGGCCGCGCGGATCTTGGCCGTGAGGCCGCGCACGGCGAGGTGGGAGTAGCTGGCGACGAGCGGGATGTCGCGATTGACGCTGCCGCCCGTCAGCCCGCGGAAGGTCCGCGAGATGAACGAGCCGCCGCGGCTCGCGTCGATCGCCTGCCGGACCATGTTCGAGACATCTACCCGCAGGCCGGCGCGGCGGCCTTCGAGGCGCCAGCTCTTGGATCCCGCCCGGACGTCGACGGGCCCGTTCAGGCGCGCGACGAGATCCCGCTCGAGCTTTTCACGGGCGGCGGCCTCGTGCAGTCCGCCCACGGGGACTCCCGCGATCCGCACGCCCTTGGCGATCTCGTCACGGCGCGAGTGGTCATAGAGGTAGGCGAAGAGAGCCAGCGCCAGGACGAGCGCCGCAATCGCCGCGGCGACGAGCGGCCAGCGCGGCCTGCGCCCCGCGGCCGCACTGCTCTCATGAACCGAAGTTGCGGCCAATCTCAACCTCGCAAATCCTCGTAAACAGCGAACTACTCCGGCGGCGAGCCTACCCGTCTGCCCTGATTGTGCAAGAGCGACACGCTCACGTGCGCCGCTCCCCCGGCCGCTCTACATCCTCACACATCCCGCGGCACCTCCGGCTCTGTCCAATTGCTTGACACAGAGTAGCGCTTGTGTAAACTATGGGCGAGGGAGATCGCCCCGACCAGAGAACCCCAGGAGGTCGACCGTTGTCAGCCATCCCGAACGCCGCCCCGACGAGCTGGCGGGACCCCAAGCGCCACGCCTGGATGCTCGGCCTGGTCGTCCCGACCCTCCCCTTCATCGCGTGGGGCCTGGTCGAAGCGACGGGCCTCGGCGTGCTTTGGTTCTTCGGACCCCTCCTCGTCTTCGGCATCTTCCCGCTGCTCGACCTGCTGGTCGGAATGGACGCCCGCAACCCGCCCGAGGAGGCCGTCAAGTGGCTGGAGCAGGACCGTTACTACCGGTGGTGCACCTATCTGTATCTGCCCGTCCAGTACGCCGGCCTGGTGCTCGCCTGCTGGCTGTTCGCGAAGGGCAGCCTCTCGGTGGCCGACAAGATCGGGCTCGCTCTGACCGTCGGCATGGTCAGCGGGGTGGCGATCAACACCGCCCACGAGCTCGGTCACAAGCGTGCCGACATGGAGCGCTGGCTGAGCCGCGTCGCGCTCGCGCAGAGCGGCTACGGCCACTTCTTCATCGAGCACAACCGCGGTCACCACGTGCGCGTCTCCACACCCGAGGATCCCGCCAGCTCACGCCTCGGCGAGAGCTTCTACCGGTTCCTGCCGCGCACGGTCAGCGGCAGCCTGCGCTCCGCCTGGGAGCTCGAGCGCGCGCGCCTGCAAGAGCTCGGGAGCTCGACCTGGACGGCGCGTAACGACATCCTCAGCGCATGGGCGATGACCGTCGTGCTGTTCGCCGGGCTGGCCGCCGCCTTCGGGCCCGTCGTGCTCCCCTACCTGCTGCTCCAAGCCGTCGTCGGCTTCTCGCTGCTCGAGGTGGTCAACTACCTCGAGCACTACGGCCTGCTGCGTCAGCATCGTGAGGACGGACGCTACGAGCGCACGAGGCCCGAGCACAGCTGGAACAGCAACAGCGCCGCATCCAACGTGCTCCTCTACCACCTCCAGCGTCACTCCGACCATCACGCCAACCCGCTCCGCCGCTACCAGGCGCTCCGCCACGCCCAGGAGGCTCCGCAGCTGCCCACGGGCTACGCGGGAATGATCGTGTGCGCTTTGCTGCCTCCCCTGTGGCGGCGGCTGATGGATCACCGTGTGCTGGCCCACTATGGCGGTGACGCCTCGCTCGCAAACCTCCACACGCCGGCGCGGCGGCGCTACCTTGCGCGATCGGCCACAGCCTGAGCGGACCGCGATCACGGGGCGCGCGATAAGGTCGCCTTCAAGCACTCGCGCGGTCCCTCCCTCGGCGCTGCCACCATATTCACATGTCCACCGCACCGCAACGCGTCCCTTACTCAGTCGCCGCCAGAGAGCTGCTGCGCACCACGCTGCTCGACGCCGCCTGCCACGAGCTGCAGTCGCGTCACTGGGCCGAGATCACGATGGCCGACATCGCCGTCGCCGCGGGCGTCAGCCGCCAAACGCTCTATAAGGAGTTCGGCTCCCGCGAGGAGTTCGCCCAGGTGCTCGTGCTGCGTGAGGCCGAAAACTTCCTCGACGGGGTCGAGCAGGCCGTCAACCGGCACCTCGATGACCCATCCAAGGCGCTGGCCGCCGCCTTCGGCCTGTTCCTGACCTCGGCGGCCGAGAACCCGCTGCTGCGGGCGATCGTGATCGAAGAGGGCGCGGAGGAGCTGCTCGCACTGCTCACCACTCAGGGAAAGCCGCTCGTCGAGCGTGCCGCCGACCGGCTCACCGAAGTCGTGATCGCCGGCTGGCCGCTGATTCGCCGCCGCGACGCCGAGCTGCTCGGCGACGTGCTGGTGCGCCTCGCGATCAGCTACGCCGCGCTTCCCGCCGGCGAGGCGAGCTCGACCGCCGCCGCGGTCTCCAGCCTGTTCGAGCCCTACCTCGAGAAGCTCGTCAGGGAAGGGCCCCGCTAGGCCCTCCCCGGCTCGGCCCTCGCCGATGTCAGAGCCCGACCGCCCTCGTCGAGCTCTTTTCTTTCTTTCTCTCTCCCTCTCTCGCCGAGTTGACGAACCTGGCCGGGCGGGCCGCTAGGCCGCCTGGCCGCCCGGCGAACCCTCGCCCGGCGAAGCCCCGCCCGCCGGAGGGCCCCCCGGCGAATCGTCACCCGGCGCCGTGCCACCCGGCGCTGCTCCACCCGGCGAACCGCCACCCGGCGCTGTGCCACCCGGCGAACCGCCGCTCGGCGCTGCGCTGCCCGGCGCTGCGCCGCCCCCCGCGGGACCATCACCAGCCGCTGCGGCCCCCGGCTCCGCCTTCGGAATTTCGCCGCGGTCTTCTTCGCGGGCGCGGCGGTACTCGCTGACGACGAGCTCCGTGAGCTCTTCGACGGAGGTCTCCGAGGTCGGCTTGTCGAGGGTGATCAAGCCGTCCTGGATCATCGACACCCGATCGCAGGCTTCGAAGACCTGGACGTAGTTGTGGAGGATTACGATCATCGAGACGTTGCCTTCCTCTTTGAGGCGGGCGATGAGATCGAGGATCTGGGCTCCCTCTTTCACCCCCATCGCGGCGAGCGGCTCGTCGAGCAGGATGATGTCGGCGTCCGAGTTCACGGTTCGTGCGACCGCGATTGCCTGGCGCTGGCCCCCTGAGAGCCGCGCAACGGAGACGTCGATACGCGGGATGTTGATGCCGATTTCGTCGAGCGCCTTCCTGGCGTCGCGCTTCATCTCGCTGTTGCGCAGAATCGGCAGCGGCTTCATCACGCGCTCGCGGCGCAGGAAGAGGTTGTGGTAGACGGACAGTTCGTCGATCAGCGCGAGGTCCTGATAGACGGTGTCGATCCCCTTCGAGCGCGCGTCGTCAACGCTTTTCGGTTCATAGGGCTGGCCGTGCACCCACATCTTCCCGGAGTCCTGCTTCTGGAAGCCCGAGATGATCTTGATCAGCGTCGACTTGCCGGCGCCGTTGTCGCCGAGCAGGCCCAGCACCTCGCCCTTCTTGAGGTGCAGGTTGATGTCCCGCAGCGCCGTGACGGGACCGAAGCGCTTCGCGATGTGTTCGACGCGCAGGACGTCGTCCGGCGAGCTCGTCGGTCCGACTGCTTTGGCCTCGGGTGTCGCCGCGCTAGCCACTGCCGGTGTGCCCCCTTCGCGCCCGCCCCACATACACGTTGGCCGCCATTGCGACGATCACGGCGAGGCCCGTGTAGAACAGCAGGTAGTTGGCCTGTACGCCCTGCAGGATCAGGCCATCCTTGAGGATCCCGAGGAACAGCGCGCCGATCAGCGCGCCGACGACGGTCCCCGAGCCGCCCGTCAGCAGGGTGCCGCCGATCACCGCGGCCGCGACCGCGAGGAACAGGATTTCGTTCGGACCCGCCGGGTTGGGCTGCACGGTCTGAGAGCGGATCGCCTCGAAGATTCCCACCAGGCCGGCGGTTAGCGCGCAGAGCATGAAGTTGCGGATCATCACGAGGTTGACCCGCACGCCGGCCTCGGCGGCGCCGAGCTTGTTCGAACCGACCGCGACCGTGTACAGACCCCATCTGGTGAAGGTCAGGACGATCTGCAGCAGCGCAACGATCGCAACCGCCCAGATCAACTCCGAGTACGTCCCCGCTCCGAACACCTTTCCGAACGAGCCGACAGGTATCTGCCCTCCCGGCGTTGCGACCGGAGTGCCTTTCGAGATGATCAACGAGAGGCCCTCGAAGGTGAACAGGGTCCCCAAGGTCGCGACGAACGAGTTGATGCCGACGACGGCCACGAACACCCCGTTGACGAGGCCGACCGCGGTGGAGACGAGCAGCGCCCCGATCAGGGACAGGCCGAGCGGGAAGCCGAGGGACGTGTTCAGCTTGTAGTAGACGATCGGCGCGAACAGGTACATCGCCGCGATCGAGAGGTCGATCTCGCCGAGGATCATCACGAACACCTCGCCCGCCGCGAGGATCGCGAGCGGGGCGAAGTAGGGCATGATCGTTTCGAGATTCCCGCCGGTGAAGAAGGTGCTCGTGTTCGCCGAGAAGTAGATCGCGACGACGATCGTGATCGCGATGATGCTGCCCTCGCGCAGCGCGACGACGCGCGAGCCGATCTCGCGCCAGAGGGCCCGGCGCGGCTGCGCCGAGCCCTCTGAGCCGCCAGGGCTCCTCGAGGCGGGCTGCTGCGTCGTGCTGGCCACGATCGTCGCCGCCTAGGGGCTTGCTATTTGACGACTACCGCCGACGCGGTCGTGCCCTCGTAGCGCGACTTCGTCAGATACGGTTCGACCGTTTCGGGGGTGACGAACTTGAGGCCGGTGTTCGCTTCGAACGGTCCGGTCTGGGTCCCCGAGACCTTGTAGAAGAACATCTCCAGAGCCGGGATGAACCCCTGCATGTAGGGCTGCTGGTCGATCGTGAATTCGAGGAAGCCGGCTTTGATCAGGTTCTGGGTCTGTTCGGTGAGGTCGAAGCCGCCGGCGTGAACTTTGCCCTTCAGCCCGAGCTTCTGCATGACTTTCCCGAGGCTTTCGGTCGAGCCGCCGTCGACGGAGTACATGCCCTTCACACCGGTGTGGCTCTTGTAGAAGGCTTCGATCGCCGGCTGCTCTTCCGAGACGTTGGCGCCCGTCGCGACGGCGCGCACCGAGATCCCCTTCGCCTTCAGAACCTTTTCGGCGCCTTCGATGCGGGGCTGCAGGTTGGCCGAGCCGGGCGTCGCGATGAACAGCGCGACTTCGCCCGAGGGGACCTTTTCGAGAATCCGTTCCGCCATCTTTTCACCGGCCAGTTTCAGGTCCTGGCCGACATAGGCGAGGCGTGCGTTGCCGACGGCGTCGGCGTTGTAGGCGATCACCGGGATGCCTGCCGCGAGCGCTTTTTCGACCGGGCCGTTGAAGGCGTGCAGGTCGATCAGCGCGACGGCGATCCCATCTGCTTTCGCGGCGACGGCCGTGTTCAGGGCGTTGACCATCTGGCTCACGTTGCTGTTTTCCGAGCCCGTCCACTGGTAGCTGCAGCCGAGCAGCTTGCACGCGTCGGCAATGCCGTACTGGGTCGGGGTGAAGAACGGGTTGGTCGTGACGTGGTTGACGAACACGAATTTGTAGTTGGGGTGCGATCCGAAGATCGACGAGGAACTGCCGCTACCGCTGGACGCACTCGAGCCGCAAGCGCTCAGGATCGTGCCGACCGAGCCGGCGGCGACCCCCGTGAGCGCGGTCCGGCGCAGGAACGCGCGCCGATCGAACCCTGGCCTGGATTGATCCTCGACCACGGTGGGGTCGAGGGTAGGAATGCTTTCTGACATCGCTCTCCTCCTTCAGCCGTTCGACCGGCACCCAGCCGGCTTGCACGCGTGCACACTAGCTTCTCCGCTACCGGGCGCGCGGTCAACCCCTATCTGCGATGCAAGTTCGCGTGCAGCGGACGTCGCCGCAAGGACGAGCCCCCCTGTTCGGGTCGCCGCGCGTCCGTCCGGGAGCTCCGGATCTCACCCTCCATAGCGATCGCTATACCCTCGGTGTCATGCAGCCGAAACCGGCCTCGGCCGCGGAGAGCGGTGCCGGCGAGGTCGAGCGCTACGGTCCGCTCGAGCTGCGCCGGCTGCGCAAAGACGACGGCCGCCGGCTGATCGTCTACTCGCGCGTGGAGCCCTCGTCGGCGGGCGATGCCGCCGCCGAGGACGCGCCCGAGGAGCGCCGAGCTTGAGCGAGCTGCGCTTCAACGAGCTGCGCGGGGAGGAGGTCGCCTACGCGATCCATCGCCAGGACCGCACGTTCCTGCCGGATCGCGCTCACTGCCCACTGGACCCCACGCATCCGGGTGGCCCCCAGACGGAGATCCCGCTCGAGGCATTCGAGATCGTGGTCTTCGACAATCGCTTCCCCGCCTTCGAGTCCCCCGCCGGGGCAGCCGAGGTGGTCGTCTACACCGACGACCACGAGGCCTCGATCGCCACGCTGCCGATCGAGCGGATCGAGGCTTTGATGTGGGTGTGGCGTCACCGTTATGAAGAGCTCGGCAGCCGCCCCGACGTGGAGTGCGTGTACATCTTCGAAAACCGCGGCGTGGAGGTCGGCGTGACGCTCCACCACCCCCACGGGCAGATCTACGGATACCCCTTCCTGCCGCCCGTCGCGGCGCTCGAGCTCGCCGCCGACGCGCGCCTCGGGGGCTGCGCGCCGTGCCTGCTGCTGGAGCGCGAGCGCGCCGACGGCAGGCGGCTGCTGTTCGAGAACGAGGCGGTCGGCGCATTCGTCCCGGAGGCGGCGCGATGGCCCTATGAAGCGCATCTCGTGATGCGGGCGCATCGGCGATCGCTGCTCGAGTGCGAGCCGGCCGAGCTGCGGGGGCTCGCCGAGGCGCTGCTCAGGCTGGTGCACGGATATGACGCGCTGTTCGAGCGGCCGATGCCCTACGTGATGGCGGTGCACCAGGCGCCCACGGCGACGGCCGCCGGCGGCGGGCATCTGCACATCGAGTTCTATCCCCCGTTGCGCACGGCCGAGAAGCTCAAGTACCTCGCCGGCTCCGAGCAGGGCGAGGGCACGTTCATCGGCGACGTGCTCCCCGAGGAGGCCGCGGCCGCGCTGCGGGAGGCCGTCGACCGTGCCCGCTAGGCGCTGCAGGGCGTTCGCACCCGGCCGCGTCAACGTGATCGGCGAGCACACCGACTACAACGATGGCCTCGCATTGCCCTTCGCGATCGCCGAGGGAGTGACGGTCCGAGCGGAGTCCCTCGAGGGCCCGCAGCAGATGGAGGCGATCGCCACCGATCTCGACGAGCGCGACAGCTTCCCCCTGGTAGAGCCCGGTCCCGGCGAGGGGTGGCGCGCCTATGTCCACGGCGCCGTCGCCGAGCTGGCCGCCGCCCGTCATCCGCTCGTGCCTGCCCGCCTCGAGATCAGCGGCCGCGTGCCGCTCGGCTCCGGGCTGTCCTCCTCGGCCGCCCTCACCGTCGCGCTGTGCCTCGCCCTGCTCGAGCTCGGCTCCCCGGGAGCGGGTCGGGACGAGGACCGCATGGCGCTCGCCCGCCTCTGCTCGCGCGTGGAGAACGAGTGGGCGGGCGCGCGCACGGGGCTGCTCGACCAGATCGCGAGCCTGTTCGGCGCCGCCGACACGGCGATCCTGATCGACTTCCAGAGCCTCGTGGTCGAGCCGGTGGAGCTCGACCTCGAGGGCTGGCGCTTCGTGGTGGCCGACTCGGGGGAGCGCCATGTCCATGCGAGCTCCGGCTACAACGAGCGCCGCCGGGAGTGCGCGGCGGCCTGCGCCGAGCTCGGCATCGAGTCGCTGCGTGAAGCGAGCACCGAGGACCTCCCCCGTCTGTCCGAGCCGCTCGAGATGCGCGTTCGCCACGTGATCGGGGAGAACGCCCGGGTGCTCGAGGCCGTCGCCGCGTTGCGCGCCGGCGAGATCGGCGAGCTCGCCAGGCTGCTGAACGAATCCCATGCGAGCCTGCGGGACCTCTACCAGGTCTCGACGCCCGCGGTGGAGGCGACCGTGGAGAGGCTGCTGCGCGCCGGCGTGGCGGGCGCACGGCTGATCGGCGGCGGCTTCGGAGGCTCGGTGCTCGGCCTGCTGGAACCCGGCCTGGACCTGCCGCCCGACTCCCTCGAGGTCGTCCCCGGGCCGGGCGCCCGGATCCTCCCTCACTAGGACGGCACACGTAAAGCGATTACGCACGCGCTCTCCAGCGTCTCTCCTCCTCCCCCTCCTTCATCTTCTTGTTCTTCTCTTCTTTTTCCCTCCCCTCCCTCCTCCGCTTCTTCCTCCCCTCCCTCCTCCGCTCCTCCCCCCTCCCTCCCCCGCTAGAGCCTCGCCGCGAGCAGCGCCGCGGCGAGCAGCGGGACCGTGAGGGAGAGCACCGCGAGGGCGCCGTCAAGTGGCCCCAGCAGCATCCCCACGGTCAGCTGCTCAGAGCTCCCGTCGGTGCGCTCGCGAACGCCGTGGAGGCTGGCGGTGCGCCGGCGGAGCTCCCGTGCAGCGGAGCTGAGCCTGCGCTGGGCGACGCTCATCGCCATGCAGCCGGCCGCGATCAGCAGGCCGGCGGCGGACACGTCGAGAGCGTTGACGAAGTAGCCGGTGAAGGCGGGGAAGGCACCCCAGCCGAGCGCGAACCACTGATCGGAGTGGAAGCGCCCGCCTAAGAGCTCGAGGTTGTAGGCGGGCACCAGCAGGCCGCCCACGACGATCAGGGGCAGCAGCCATACCGAGACGGTGAGGACCCCTCCGATGCCGATCGCGACGGCGCCGAGCAGGCTGAGGACGGCCATCGCGCGCAGCGCCGTGTCGCTGAAATGGGTGTGGAGGGGCCGGCCGTGGAGCTCGTCGAGGGCGTGCGCGGCGACGCCGACGGCGAGCGCGAAGGCGGCTAGTCCCCAGAGCAGCCGGTTGAGGTAGATGTGGGGAGCGACGGCGGCGCCGAGGGCGAAGTAGCTGAGGTTCCAGAGCGTGTAGGGCGGGTGCAGGAGCGTCACGGCGTCGGCGAGGCGCCCGCCGCCGGCCGGGGCGTAGAAGGCGGGACGGGGCCTCGCGACCATCGCTCTGGCCCTCAGCCCGCGCGGGTCGCCGACATCACGATGCCGCCGCCGAGGCTGATGCGACGGACGCGAACGTCCCGCAGGCCCGCCGCATGCCAGTAGCCGACGATCGCGTCCAGGGGGTGGCGAGCGTAGAAGCCCCTGATGCTGGGGCCGAGGAAGCGCCCCACGTGGGCCCATTCCGGGGAGGCGAGCCGCCCGAGCGAGGGCAGGCCGACGGCCGTGTAGAAGCGCCACGCCAGCCTCGCCGGCGCCAGCGGCGGCACGCCGAACTCGAGCGAGGCGACGCGGCCGCCGGGCCGCACGACGCGGGCGAGCTCGGCGATGGTCGCGGCGGGATCCTCGACGTAGCGGAGCAGGTAGGTGAAGGTGAGGGCGTCGAAGCTCGCGTCCTCGAAGGGCAGCGCCTCGGCCTCCCCGACCACGAGCTCGATCTGCGATTGCGGCCCGCCGGCGAAGCGCGAGCGGGCACGGCCGAGCATCGCCTCGCTCTGGTCGATGCCGACGACCGAGCAGTCGGCGCGTCGGAGCAGCTCGGCGGCGACCATGCCCGTGCCGGTGGCGACGTCGAGGATGCGCTGGCCGTCTCGCGGCGCGATCTCCCCGACGAGGGCTCGCCGCCAGCGCGGGTCCTGCCAGAAGCTCAGGGCGGCGGAGAGCTCGTCGTAGCGGCGCGGCAGGCCGTCGAAGAGGTCGAGCGCCTCGAGCTTTCGGGGCGTGGCGTTGGCGAGGGTCGGCGGGGGTCCCGGATGGCTCAGATCTGAAAGGCTAGCCGCAGGATGGCTCCGGTGATACTGATCACGGGCGCCTCGAGCGGGATCGGCGAGGCGACGGCGAGGCGGCTCGCGCGCGAGCCGGGCGCTTCGCTCGTGCTGCTCGCCCGTCGCGAGGACCGCCTCGCTGCGCTCGCCGCCGAGCTGGGCGCCTCGCGCACCTCGACGATCGCCGTCGACCTGGTCGACGAGGACGCACCCGAGCGCGTGCGTGAGCACGTCGCCGCCAACCACGGGCGCCTCGACCTGCTCGTCAACAACGCCGGGGCGGCATGGCGCGCGCGCTTCGCCGAAGGCGGCTGGGAGAACGTGCGGCGGACGATGGCGATCAACTTCGATGCCCAGGTGCGGTTGACCGAGGCGCTCCTGCCGATGCTGCGCGAGAGCGCGCCCTCGGCGATCGTGAACGTCTCCTCGACCGCCGGTCGCGTGGCGCGGGCGGGCAGCGGCGCGTACAGCGCGTCGAAGTACGCGCTGGCGGGCTGGTCGGATTCGCTGTGGGCGGAGGAGCGCGAGCACGGCGTGCACGTCGGGCTCGTGCTGCCCGGCTTCATCTCCACGGAGGGCTTCCCGCAGTCCGAGCTGACGGCCAGGCCGCTGACGCGCCGCATCGTCTCGACACCCGAGCGGGCCGCCGAGGCGATCTACGAGGCGGGCCTCGGCCGCCGTCCGGAACGCTACGTGCCAAGGCCCTACTGGCTCGCCGCGGCCGTGAGGATCCTCGCGCCGGCGCTGTACAGGCGGGTGATCGGGGGCGGCGCGGCGGAGCTGATGACCACGACGACGGGCGCCGACCTCGCGGAGCGGGCGAACGGCGCCGGGCGCTCCCCCGGGCCACCCGGCGGGGACAGCCTCGGCTGATCTGACCGTCGAGATCGAGATCCGGAGCGAGACGATCCGGCTCGGACAGCTGCTGAAGCTGGCCGGCATCGTCGACAGCGGCGGCGAGGCCCGTGAGCTGCTGGCGGCAGCGCCGGCGCTCGTCAACGGTCAACCCGAGAACCGGCGTGGCCGCCAGCTTCACCCCGGCGACCGCGTCGAGCTGGCCGATCGCGAGCTGCTTCTGGTCGGTCGCTAGAGGCTCGCTTGGATCACAGGCGCGCTGGTGGGCACCCGGCTGCCGCCGGCGGGCTCGGCCGTGACGAGCACGGCCTTGACGCCTGCGAGGCTGCCGGGGACGCCGACCGTCGCGGTGCCCGCGGAGCTGACGGTGAAGAGGGCATCGGTCGGCTGAGGCGCGCCGGAGCGTTTCAGCCAGACCTCGTAGACCTTGCCGGGAGGCGTCTTCGGCATGCCGGCGAGGACGAGCGTGCCGCGGTCCGAGCTGAGGCGAAGCGTCGCGCTCGCCGAGGCAGCGCTGACCTGGGCGCGGATCACCCGTGTCGAGGATCCCGAGCCGCCGCCGAGCAGGAGCACCGCGATCAGCACGCCCGCGGCGGTCGCCGCGAGGCTCGCGAAGGACAGGCGCCAGGGCAGGCGCAGCGCAGCGCGGCGCCGCGCTCGGCCCGGCCGTTCCCGGCCGTCGGTGCGCAGCTCGGCCTCGGAGTGGACGGTGCTCATCACGCGGTCGCGGAGGTGGTCGGGGGCGCGCGTCGGGGGTACGGCCGAGGGCAGTGAGTTGGCCACCGATTGCAGCGCGGCGACCTCCTCGCGGCAGGAGGCGCAGCTGCGCAGGTGGGCGACGTACGCCGCGTGCTCGGAGTCGGTGAGAGCGCCCAGCACGTAGGGCGCGGCGTCCTCGCCGCATCCGTCGTGGGCCCGCGGGTGCTCGGTGCTCACGGCGTCACCTCCACGGGGTCGCCCAGCGCCAGCCGCATCTTCGCGAGGCCGAGGCGCATCCGGCCCTTGACGGTGCCGATCGGCGTCTCGAGCATCGCGGCGATCTCGTGGTGGGTCATGCCGCCGAAGTATGCGAGCTCGATCACGCGGCTCTGGTCGGCGGGGAGCTGCTGGAGGGCGTCGCGGATCTCACGGGCCTCGTCGCGACGGGCGAACTCGAGCTCGGTGCGCTCGCGTGCCGGAACGCGCTCCTCGATCCCTTCGCCGTCGACGATGCCGCGATCGCGCACGGACTTGCGGCGCAGCGCGTCGATCGCACGGTTGTGAACGATGCCGAGCGTCCAGGTGCGGACGCTGCCCCGGTTGCGGTCATAGCGGGCGCCGCTGCGCCACAGCGACAGGAACGCCTCCTGCACGACGTCCTCGGCCAGGGAGCGCTGGCGGCACATCCGCATCGCGAGCGAGAAGGCGACGTCGGCATGACGGTCGTAGATGACCTCGAAGGCGTCCGCGTTGCCTCTGTAGACGAGCTGCATCAGCTCCTCGTCGGCCAGCACGCGGAGGTGGCCCGCCGAGCGCTCGCCGTGAGCTGATCGCAGAGGATTGAACATGCCTGGTTCCCTACGGGAGAAAGCCTATGCGGCGGCGCGCTCCTGGTCGTCGTGCTCGACGGGGACGGGGTCCGCCTGCCCAGCGGCCGTGAGCGCCGAGTGGAGATCGGCGTCGGGGTTGATCGCGTCCTTGAAGCCGCGCATGCCGCTGCCGAGCGATTTGCCCATCTCCGGCAGGCGCTTGGCGCCGAAGACCAGCAGCAGGACGATCAGCAGAAATGCGATGTGAAGTGGATTGTCGAGGCCCATCTCTGTGCCCTCCTCGTTCGTTTGCGTGCGGGCCGGCCGCCCGCCTTCCGGTGATTGCGACGTGTCCTCTTCTACGGGGCGCGACCCGAGGCGGATCACCGCCGAGCGACCTCGGCCGCGAGTCCCGCGGCGGATCACCGCCACGCGACCTCGGCCGGCCCTCATGTGCGCGGTTCGCGCCACATCCGCCACATCGACGGCCCGCGCGTGAGGCGGACCTCATCGGTGACGCGGAAGCCGTGGCGGGAGTAGTAGGCGATGTTGCTCTCCTTGGAGGACTCGAGGAAGGCGGCGACGCCGTCGCGGTCGCACTGGTCGAGCACGCCGCGGAGCACCGCCGAGCCGAGGCCGCGGCCCTGCGCCGGCGGGTCGGTGCCGAGCACCGCGAGGTAGAAGTGAGGCGGCTCGCGAGGATGGCCGCGCTCAAGTTTTTCCCAGCCGATCGCGACCATCGGCATCCGCGCGAACAGCCGGCGGCGCATGAAGCTCGGCAGCAGCTGGGCGGTTTCTCTGAGCGTTGCGTGCCAGTTGCCGGGCGGCGCCCACAGCGCGGCGCAGGCGAGGTCCTCGCTGCACCAGACCTCCTCGTGCACGATCAGCTGGCGCATGCGCGTCGCCTGGAAGCGCTCGAGCGCCGCGAGCCGCAGATCGTCGGGCTTCCAGGCCCAGCTCGCGACGGGATCGTCGAAGAAGGCGCGGGCGAGCACGCCTGCGAGTCGGGGGATGTCCTCGCTGCTCGCGCGGCGGATCGCGGGCTGATCGCTCACGGAGGTGAACATACAGCCGCGCCGCGACCCGGCCTCAGAGCTCGAAGGCCTCCGCGAGCAGCTCGTAGCTGTGCCGCCGGGCCTCGTGCTCGTAGGTGATGCACACGACGATCGCCTCCTCGGCGCCATACTCGGCCACCACCTCCCGCAGCTGCGTGGCGACCGTCTGCGGTGAGCCCAGCAGCGCGCGCCGCCCTCCCCCGGCGGGCTCGCCGGACTGCTCCTGAGCGGCGAGGAAGCGCTCGGCCCGGTCGGGCGGCGGGATCGCGATCAGTCGTCCCTGACGCAGCAGCGTGAAGGCCATGCGGCCGCTCGAGGCAAGACGCCGCGCGGTCTCGTCGTCCTCGGCGCAGATCGCCCACACGGCGACCGCGGTACGTGCGGGGCCCGGGTGTTCGTGTTCGGCGAAGCGTTCGCGGTAGAGCTGCGCCGCGGGAGCGCCGCGGGGGTTGATGAAGTCCGCGAAGGCATAGGGAAGGCCGAGCTCCGCCGCCCAGATCGCGCTTTGCTGGGAGGAGCCGAGCAGCCACGGCTCGGGCCGCTCGGGAAGCCCGGGGAGCATCGCGGAGAGGCGTGCGAAGGGATGGTCGGCGGGCAGGCTGTCGTCGAGGTAGCCGAGCAGCTCGGAGAGCTGCTGGGGGAAGTCGTCCGGCGAGGCCGCGCGGCGGTCGCGCTGGAGGGCGAAGGTCGTCATCGGGTCGGTCCCCGCGGCGCGGCCGAGGGCCAGGTCGATGCGCCCGGGGTAGAGGCCGGCGAGCAGGCTGAAGGTCTCGGCCACCTTGAAAGGGCTGTAGTGCGGCAGCATCACGCCGCCGCTGCCCACCCTGATCCGCTCCGTCGCGGAGGCGATCGGGCCGATCAGCGCCTCGGGGCTCGGCCCCGCGAGCATCGGTCCGCCATGGTGCTCGGCGACCCAGTAGCGGTGATAGCCGAGCTCGTCGCCGAGGCGCGCGAGATCGATCGTGTTGCGCAGCGCCTGAGGGCCGGAGGAACCCTCCGAGACCGGGGACTGATCGAGGATCGAAAGACGTAAGGGGCCGGCCACGGTCCGTCCAGACTAGGACGCGAGCCGTGCGCCCCCGGCGTTTGCGCCGTTAGGTACATTCCAAACCCAAGGGAGAGAGGACGGGATGTTGGAACCAGTGCTGTTCAGAGATCGCCCGCGGCCTGTCCAGATCGTTCTGGGAGGCATCGTGCCGGCCGCGACCGGCGCACTGGTGGGGGTGCTCGTCGGCGTCTCGACGACTGCCTACTGGATCGTCGCGATCCTCGCGGGCGTCGGCGGCTTCCTGTCGGGCTTCGAGCACCAGGACGGCTGGGGCGGCGCCGACCGCGGCCTGGTCGGCGGCGCGATCTACGGCGCGTCGCTGCTGATCGCCCACGCGATCGCCGGCACCCACGCGAAAGTGTCGCTCGGCAGCTTCCCGCCGCTGCTCGTCGTGGTCACGGCGATCCTCGGCATGCTCCTCGCGGCGCTCGGCGGACGGCTGGCCCGCGCTCTGCGGGAGCGGGCCGCAGCTCGGGACGAGGCCCCCGCGACGAGAACTCTCCTAGAGTGACCGCCGTGCGGAGCGAACGATGAGCGACGCCGGGGAGTCGCCGGACGAGTACCACCTGGTGCTCGACGCCGATGAGGTGCCGGTCGCGGCCAGCGCCGTGCGGCTGCTGATCTCCGACGAGGCGCATGAGCCCGAGATCCGCGGCCTCGCCCGCGACGTGCTCGCGCTGCTGGGCGCTCCGGCCGACGAGCGGGGCGTGGTGACCGTCCCGCTCAGTCCGCGGCAGATGAAGATCACGCACAGTGCGGTGCGGCTGCTGATCAACGACCTGCAGCGCGAGCAGCATGTCGAGCGGGAGATCCTCTGGAGGATCATCCAGAAGCTCCCCGACGAACACGTGATGCGCGCGATCGAGCTGTAAACCGAACTTCGCTCCGTTTACGCTCGCCAGGCCGCGGGTACTGCGCGCCTTGAGGCGGGGCTCGGCACAGCGGAGGATGAGATGCGGAAGGTCTTTGGGGGCGTGGTGGCGCTGCTGGCGTCAGCGGCGGTGAACGGCGCAGTGGCGCAGGCGGCGCCGCCGAGCACATTCGAACCGGTGCTCGAGGCGCAGAACTTCGCGATCACCCAGGAGCGCCAGGCGATCTACGACACGCCTTCCTACCAGGCACGTCTCGCCGAACAGAGCATCCTGAACACGGCCGAAGCGCTCACCGAGCAGGCGAGCGACCCGGGGCGCCTCTTCACCGACGACCTGTGCTGGAACGGGGGCAACGGCTGCGCCGGCGACGTTCGCCTCTATGACTGGCAGAAGAACGGCTATGGGATCGTGCAGAAGGTGCTGTTCACCGCGCGTGACGGCGCGACGCTCTCGGGTCGCGTGTGGGCGACCAGGGCGGGGGCGAAGAAACGGCCGGGCATCGTGATCACCGACGGGTCGGTGCAGGCGGACGAACAGATGTACTGGTACGCCGCACAGGCGCTCGCCAAGGACGGCTACATCGTGCTCACCTTCGACCCCCAGGGCCAGGGCCAGAGCGACACGCCCGGCCGGGCCCCCGACGAAAACGAGGGCTTCCCCGCGCAGAGCGACGGCCGTCCCTTCTACGACGGCACCGAGGACGCGATCAACTTCCTGCTCTCCTCCCCCACCCATCGCTACGAGCCGGTGCCGAGCTGCGAAACCGGAACGAGCCACGCCGCCAAGCAGGACGAACGAGTGGCGGCCGGCCTCGATGCCGCGTACGACCCCTTCTACAAGCAACTCGACCCTTCGAAGATCGGCTTGGCGGGACACTCCTACGGCGCCGCGGGCGTCTCCTACATCGGCCAGTGGGATCCGCGCGTGAAGGCGATCGTGGCGTGGGACGACCTCGGCGGCCCGGGGCCGAATGATGCTCCGGTGCCGGGAGGGGCCGGCGGCTCGCGCACGATCGGCGAAGCCGACTGCCCAGCCGACCCTTCGGCGCGCAAGATGGTGCCTCTGACCAAGCCGGCGCTCGGGATGTCGGCCGATTACGGGCTGCCGCCGACCCCGAACACGTCGCTGCCCGACCCCAACGGCAAGTCGACGTGGTCGCT
>DASWFM010000187.1:0-7458 GCA_036394235.1 Solirubrobacteraceae bacterium
CGCGGCCACGGCGGGCGCTACGTCGCGGTTGAAAACCGAGGGGATGATGTAGTCCTCGCGCAGCTCGGAGTCGTCGACGATCGCCGCGATCGCGCGAGCAGCGGCCATCTTCATGTCCTCGCTGATCGCGGTCGCGCGCACGTCGAGGGCGCCGCGGAAGATCCCGGGGAAGCAGAGCACGTTGTTGATCTGGTTGGGGTAGTCCGAGCGGCCGGTGGCCATGATGCGCACGTAGGGCGCGGCCTCCTCCGGATTGACCTCGGGGTTGGGGTTGGCCATCGCGAAGACCATCGCGTCGTCGGCCATCCCGGCGAGAGCCTCGGCCGGAAGCGCGCGGGCTCCCGATACGCCGATCAGCAGGTCGATGCCCTCGACCACGTCGGCGGGCGCGCCGGAGAGGCCCTGCGGGTTGGTGACCTCGGCGAACCAGCGCTTCACGGAGTTCATCGAGCCGTCCTCGAAATCGCGTCGGCCGGTGTGGAGCACGCCCCGGGAGTCGGCGCCGATGATGTCCGTGACGCCCGCCGCGCGGAGGATCTTCGTGACGGCGATTCCGGCCGCGCCGAGGCCGATCACGAGGACTTTCAGGTCCGCGAGGTTGCGGCCGGTCAGCTTCACGGCGTTCAGCACTGCGGCCATGACGACCACGGCCGTGCCGTGCTGGTCGTCGTGGAAGACGGGGATGTCGAGCTCCTGCACGAGCCGTTCCTCGATCTCGAAGCAGCGGGGTGCCGAGATGTCCTCGAGGTTGATGCCGCCGAAGCCCGGCGACATCAGCTTCACCGTGCTGACGATCTCCTCGGTGTCGGTCGTGTCCAGGCAGAGCGGGAAGGCGTCCACGCCGGCGAACTCCTTGAACAGGCAGCACTTGCCCTCCATCACGGGCATCGCGGCCCGCGGGCCGATGTTGCCGAGGCCGAGCACCGCGGTTCCGTCGGAGACCACCGCGACGGTGTTGCGCTTGATCGTGTACTGGAAGGCCTTGTCTTCGTCGTCGGCGATCGACAGGCAGACGCGGGCGACGCCGGGCGTGTAGACCATCGAGAGGTCGTCGCGGGTCTTCAGGGGATGCTTGTTGGACTGTTCGATCTTGCCGCCGACGTGGAGCAGGAATGTGCGATCGGTAACGTCGATCACCTCGGCCCCTTCGACGGCGTTGATCGCCGCGATGATCTTGTCCCAGTGCTCCCGCCCGGTGGCGTCGACGACGATGTCACGAAGGCTCTGACCGGCGTCGGTCTCGACGACGTCAACGGCCACCACGACGCCGCCGGCCTCGCCGATCGCGCTCGTCGCGCGGCCGAGGACGCCCTGGTTGTCGTCGAGCTTCACGCGGATCGTCAGGCGGTACTGCGCGCTTGGGGTTGCGCTCACTTCTCGGGCTCCTCGGTGGTTGGCGGCAGGGGATCTTAGGAGGTATCCGCGCCGCGCGGATACGTAGAGTGAGGACGATGGCCGTGAGGAGTACAAGTGAGCCGAAAGCGCGAAGCGCGGGCCCCAGCGCCGCGGGCCACGAGCGCCGCTTGTTCCTGATCGACGGCCCGAGCCTCGTCTATCGCGCGTTCTTCGCGTTGCCCGAGTCGATTGCGACCTCCACGGGCGTGCCCACCAACGCGATCTTCGGCTTCGCCTCGATGCTCGTGAAGATCGTCACCGACTACGGCGTGCAGCCGACCGTCGTCGCATGGGACGCCGGGACCTCCGGTCGCAACGAGCTGTTCGCCGACTACAAGGCGCAGCGGCGTTCGCGGCCCGATCTGCTGAAGGAACAGTGGCCGGTGATGGAACCGCTGGTCGAGGCGTTCGGGTACACGAACGCGAAAATCGAGGGGTACGAGGCCGACGACGTGATCGCATCGCTCGCCGAGCGGGCCCTGCGCGCCGACCCTCCGGTGCCGGTGATGATCGTGACGGGCGACCGCGACGTCTTCCAGCTGATCGACGATGAGGGCCTCGTGAAGGTGATGGCGACCTCCCGCGGCATCACCGAGACGAAGATCTACGACCGCCAGGCGGTGGTGGACCGCTACGGCATTCCCCCGGAGCTGATTCCAGACTTCTACGGGCTCAAGGGCGACACCTCGGACAACATCCCCGGCATCCCCGGGATCGGCGACAAGACCGCGAGTGAGCTGCTGCAGAGCTTCGGGTCGCTCGAGGAGGTGCTTGCGCACGTCGAGGAGATCAAAGGGGCGAAGCGCAAAGAGAACCTGATCGAGCACGCCGAGGACGCGCGCGTGTCAAAGCAGCTCGCCACCGTTCGCCGCGACCTCGATGTGAACCTCGACGTCGCGATGGAGGCGGACCGCGAGCCCGACAGGGGGCGGGTGCGGGAGGTGTTCCGCGAGTACGAGCTCCGCGATCCCTTGCGGCGGCTGGAGGAAGCCCTGGGCGACCCCGATGTGGCGGCGCCGCCCACCGCTGCCGAGGTGACGCTGACCGCGAGCCTGCGGGCGGGGGCGCCGGCGGACATCCAGCGGCTCGGCGGGGCCGGCAGCGAGGTGTGCGTCTTCGTCGCCGAGTCCGAGGCGCCGGAGGGTGAGCTGTTCGCCGAGGGGGCTCCTTGGCGCTTTGCCGCAGCGAGCGGCGGCGAGGTGATCGCCGGCGATTGCGTCGGTCCCGAGGAGGTCGTGGCGGGGGCCGTGGGCAGGCCCGTCGTCGCCCACGACGCGAAGGCGCTCCGCACTGTGCCCGAGCTGCTCTCCCACGACACGCTGCTCGGCGCTTACCTGCTCGAGCCGGCCCGCCGCGGCTATCCGTTCGCGGAGCTATGCGAAGAGCGGGGGCTGTCGAGCGACCTCGAGGATCCGCTGGCGGCGCAGGCGGTGATGCTCGGCGCGCTGGCCGACTGGCAGCGAGAGCAGATCGCTGAGCGTGGACTCGGCGAGCTGATGGACGAGATCGAGCTGCCTTTGGTGCCGGTGCTGCGCGAGATGGAGCTGCTCGGCGTACGCATCGACCTCGAGCGCCTCGCGGGCATCACGGCACGCGTGCAGGAGGAGATCGAGGAGCTCGAACGCGAGATCTTCAGGCTCGCCGGCGAGGAGTTCACGATCGGCTCGCCCCAGCAGCTCGGCGAGATCCTGTTCGAGCGCCTTGGCCTGTCGCGCAAGCGGCGCGGGAAGACGGGTTACTCGACCGACGCGCGGGTACTTCAGGCGATTCGCTCCGAGCACGAGATCATCCCGCGGATCGAGCGCTGGCGGGAGCTCTCGACGCTGATCAAGACCTACCTCGACGTGCTGCCGGAGCAGGCCGACGCGGAGTCGCGCATCCACACCACGTTCCTGCAGGCCGTTGCGCAGACAGGGCGCCTGTCGAGCACCAACCCGAACATGCAGAACGTCCCGATCCGCACGCCTCTCGGGCGCGAGATCCGTGGCTGCTTCGAGGCCGAGGAGGGAAACGTCCTGATCTCCGCGGACTACTCGCAGATCGAGCTGCGGGTGCTCGCACAGGCGGCCGGCGAGGACGTCCTGATGGAGATCTTCAAGCGCGGCGAGGACGTGCACACCGCGACGGCCTCCCGCGTCTTCGGCGTGTCTCCCGATGAGATCGACCCGGGCATGCGCTCGAAGGCGAAGATGATCAACTACGGGATCGTCTACGGCCTGTCCGACTACGGCCTCGCGGACCGCCTCAACATCCCCCGCGAGGAGGCCAAGGAGTTCATCGACGCCTATCTCGAGCGCTTCCCGCGGGTCGCCGCCTTCATGGCCGCGACGATCGAGCGCGCCAAGGAGGAGGGCTACGTCAAGACGCTATGGGGGAGGCGCCGCCAGATCCCCGAGCTGCGGGCGCGCAACTACCAGGTGCGGACGCTCGGCGAGCGCCTTGCCGTCAACACCGTCATCCAGGGCACGGCCGCCGACATCATCAAGCTGGCAATGGTCCGAAGCCACGCTGCCCTCGCAGCCTCTGGCCTTGCGACGAAGCTGCTGCTGACGATCCACGACGAGCTCCTGTTCGAAGGGCCCCCGGCCGAGGCCGAGCACGCGCGCACCCTGATCGAGCGGGAGATGATCGGCGTGTGGGAGCCCCGTGAGCCGCCGATGGCCGTCGAGGCCGGCGTCGGCGCGAACTGGCTGGAGGCCAAGTAGTGCTCCGGGCACGGCAAAAAAGCCGGCGCGCGCTGCGCGCGGGCCGACGTTTTTCGCCGCACCCTCCGCTCTGCATAGGTCCACCCCGATACCACTCCGCCTGCGCGGGGAGATCGACATGAGCAGAGCTCTGGCGGTCCTGCTCGGCGCCGGAGCAGGCTGCCTGGTCGGCATGCAGGCGCCGATCAACTCGCGACTCGGCAAGACCCTGGGCGGCGTGCAGGCGGCGACCTTCTCGTTCCTGGTCGGCTCCGCTGCGCTCGTCGCGATCAGCTTCGTGCTCCGCGGCGGGCTCGCCTCCCTTGGCAACGTCGGCAGGGTGCCGTGGTGGGCGCTCGTCGGCGGCCTGCTCGGCGCGGTCTATGTGTTCGTCGCCCTCGAAGCCGTGAAAACGCTCGGCGCCAGCGGCCTCACCGCGGTCGTGATCGCCGGCCAGCTCGCGATCTCGGTGGCGATCGACCGCTTCGGACTGCTCGGCGTGGCGCGCTCGCCGGTCACGCTGCAGCGGATCGTCGGCCTCGCGCTGCTGGCAGTCGGCGTCGCCTTGGTCGTGCGGAAGTAGGACGAGGCTCGGACCGGTTCGGGATTGACTCAACCACGGGCTTCGATCTCGAGAAACGCCTCGGCGAGCAAACGCACGCCCTGCTCGATTGCGGGCGCGGCGAGGTTTCCGTAGCCCAGCAGGATTCCTGGACTTCCCCCTTCTGTGTAGCGGTGCAGCGACAGACCCTCGATGCCGACGCCACGAGTGGCGGCGGCGTTCACCAGCGCCCCCTCGTCGGTGTCGGCGGGGAGGTACGCCAGTAAGAACAGCCCGGCGGCGTCGCCGCGGCCGATGTCGCATTGCGGCAACCACCGTGCCAGCGCGCCGACCAGCGTCTCGCGCCTCGCGCGATAGCTCAGGCGCATCCGCCGTATGTGTCGATCGAGCTCACCGCGCGCGATGAAGTGCGCGAGCGCGAGTTGCCCGATGATCTCCGAGCCGCCGTCCTCGATCGTCTTGCCAGCTGTCAGCTCCCAGGTCAGCCATGACGGCAGCAGCATCCAGCCCAGTCGCATCCCAGGCGCGAGCCGCTTGCTCATCGATCCAATGTGAGCGATGCGTTCTGGCGCGAGGCCCTGCAAGGCGCCGACTGCCACGCGGTCATACCGGTACTCCGAGTCGTAGTCGTCCTCGACGATCAGCCTTTCCTCCCCGGCCCAGTCGACAAGCGCGGCGCGACGCTCGGCTGTCATCACCGCCCCCGTCGGGAACTGGTTGGCCGGCGTGACAAGGACCGCGGCAACGTTCGTGGCGGCTAGTGCATCTACGACAATCCCATGCTCGTCCACGGGTATCGGCACGATCTCCAAGCCTGCCTGCTCGGCGATCAGGCGATGGACGTGCCAGCCGGGGTCCTCCAGCGCGATCTGCTCCACGCCGCGGCTCGCAAGAGCGCGGCAGAGAAGCGAGAACCCCTGCATGAACCCGGTGCAGAGGATCATGTGCTCAGGGTCGGCGTCGCAACCCCGTACCCTGCCGACGTAACCCGCGAGCGCGTCGCGCACCGACGGGGCGCCACGGGGATCGCCGTAGGCCAGCGCGTCGAGCGGCGAATCGCGTAGTGCAGCTCGCACAGAACGCAACCATGCGTCGCGGGGTAAGCCTGCGAGATCGGGCAGCCCGGGGTGGAAGTGATACGGGAAGTGCTGCAGGAGAGACCCCGCCGACGGGCGCTCCACCTCATGCACGACCCTGGCCACCCTCACGGGTGCGCCCTGGCGTGCCGTCAGATATCCCTCCGCGGCGAGCTGTCCGTATGCCTCCGTGACTACGCCTCGCGAGACTTCGAGGGTCATCGCCAGTGTGCGGCTCGACGGTAGGCGCGTGTCTGGGGGCAGCCGGCCCGACCGGATCTGCTCGCGGAGCGAGCCTTCGATCTGCGAGTGCAGAGCAAGGCCTCGGGTGCGATCCACGTCCAGAAGCACCTCTGTCGAAACTGGCCCTCTTCCAGAGGTCATTACTGGAACTTTACGCAAGACCAGTCGCGCGGGTAGCCTGCACGCAGAACATCAGGCACGCTCCCGACCGTCGCGGGCGGCCACTCCTCAAAGACCGGGAGGCACGTCATGACTTCCGCTTCACCGAACGGCATCCAGAGGCGCGAGATCACCGTCGTCGGAGGGGGTTTGGCCGGGCTCGTCTCGGCGATCTCCTGCGCGGAGGCGGGCGCGAGTGTTCATCTGCTCGAGGCCCATGACCGTCTGGGCGGCCGGGCGCGCAGCACCGAGGGTCCATACAAAGCGAATCTCGGGCCGCACGCGCTCTACACGGGCCCGTTTTGGAACTGGATGAAGGAACGCAGCCTGCTGCCGGCGCACGTCCGGCCGCGCCTCAGCGGCGCGCGGGTGCGTCTGTCGGGTTCGGTCAAGCTCACCCCGCCTCTTGCGGCGATCCCCTCGGTGCTACGGCTGCGGGGGCGCAAGGCGCCGGTCGATGTCGACTTCCGCACGTGGGCCGCCGGTCACACAGACCAGAGCACGGCGGACATGCTCTCCTCGGCCGCCGGCGTGTACACGTTTCACCACGACCCCGGCGAGTTGTCGGCGGCCTTCGTTTGGCCGCGTGCTGTTCGCCTGCTCCTCTCAGTGCCGATCTCAGTCCGTTACCCGGTGGGTGGCTGGAGCGCACTGGTCGCGACGCTGGAGGCGCGCGTACGGGAGCTGGATGTCGACGTTCAGACTGGAAGGCGCGTGTCTGCGCTGCCCGGCGGTACGCCCGTGATCCTCGCAACGGAGCTGGACCATGCCCGCGAGCTCATCGGC
Organism: Solirubrobacteraceae bacterium; assembly: GCA_036394235.1. Classification (GTDB taxonomy): domain Bacteria; phylum Actinomycetota; class Thermoleophilia; order Solirubrobacterales; family Solirubrobacteraceae; genus Palsa-744. Next base: position 6,906 of record DASWFM010000187.1, read on the forward strand.
GACGAAGGATTGCGCTGGAAGAGCGGAAACACCGTCTGCCTCGACCTTGGCCTACGGCGTCGCCGTGGAGATCCAGCGGTCGTCTCGGACATGGACGAGTCAGGCTGGATCGGTCGGTATTCCACGACCAACCCTACGATCGCGCCGGAGGGCGAGGAGCTGATCCAGGCACAGATGCCGATCCGCCCCGGCGAGAGCGTGGAGCAAACCATGAGTCGCCTCGAGCGGCTGCTCGATGCCTCGCTGGAGGATTGGCGCTCACGGGAGACGTGGCGGCGGCGCCAGGTGATGAACGGCCGCTCCGGAGCGTTGGACGATCCCGGCACGACATGGCGAGACCGCCCCGCGGTCGATCGCGGAGACGGCATCTTCCTCGCGGGTGACATGGTCGCGGCACCTGGGCTGCTGTGCGAGGTCTCCTGGTCGAGCGCGATCGAGGCCAGTCGGTTGGCGCTGGCCGCGTGCGGCACGACGAGCCGGCCGGCACCACCACACTTGCGTGAGGTTGCCTGAGGCTGATCCTCGGCTACGCCAACCTCGCCGAGCCGGCGAT
>DASWFM010000188.1:0-2020 GCA_036394235.1 Solirubrobacteraceae bacterium
CGCGCTGCCCGAGCAGGTGCCGATCGCCGACGCCGTGTTCAACGTGGCCCATGGCGCGCTGCTGACGCTGGGGCTGGCCCGCGCCGACTGGGACCTGCTCGCCCGCGGCCTGCAGGACCGCCTTCACCAGCAGCGCCGCGCCCACCTGTTCCCGCGCTCGATGGAGCTGGCCGAACGAGCCCGCGACCTGGGAGCCCTCGGGGCGACGATCTCCGGTGCCGGGCCGACCGTTCTCGTGTGGTGCTTCTACGAGCAGACCGGCGCCGTCGCCGAGGCGCTCGCGAGGGAGGTCGAGGGCTGGGCGAGCGTGCTCCGCACGCCCTTCGAGTCCCAGGGAGCCTATGTGCAGGAGCTGTGAGCCTCGCCCGTCCTACGCGGACTCGCTGACGAGCTTCTGAAGGCGCTCGCCGGCGCCGTCGAGGCCGCCGAGGCGAGCCAGCAGCTCCTGCGCCAGGGACATGTAGTCGGCGCCGAGGTCGGGGCGGTGGTCGAGGATCGAGCGCGCCCGCTCGGCCGACTCGGCATATGCGATCGAGGAGCGGATCACGGTCTCGAAGACGTCGTCGTCGAAGCGCTCGCGCAGCGAGACGAGCGCCTCGCGAGAGTGCACGGTGCGCATGTCGGCGAGGTTCAGCAGCACGCCCAGCAGCTTCAAGTCCGGGTTGAGGCTGTCGCGCGCCAGTTCGACGACCTCCATCGCCTGCTCCACGCCCTGCAGCGCGAAGTACTGCGCCTCTGCCGTGATCAGCGCGTAGTCGGCCGCGACCAGCGCATTGATCGTCAACAGCCCCAGCGAGGGCGGGCAGTCGATCAGGATCAGGTCGTAATCGGAACCCGCCTTCGCGAGGGCGCGACGGAGCGTCAGCTCGCGGCCCATCTTCCCGCCCAGCATGAGCTCGGCTTCGGCGAGGCTGAGATTGGCCGGCACGATGTCGCCGAGGATCGTCTCGTCGAGCGCCGAGCGGCCCGAGAGGACGTCGGCGATCGTCGGCTCCGCGTCGGTGGGCAGATCGAAGTAGTCGGACAGGTTTCCCTGCGGATCGAGGTCGATGGCGAGCGTTCGGAGCCCGGTGCGGCGGAGCACGTCAGTTAGCGTCCTGACCGTAGTCGTCTTGCCCGTTCCGCCCTTCTGGGAGAGGACCGCGATCGTCTTTGCCATCGCGCCCGATACTACGCTGCGACGGCGCCGGCGTGGCGTGCGGTGGCCGCATGGCCGCTCGCGAGGGAGCGATCCCGCGGGGCGGCCGGGTTGCGGAGCTCTGCGGCCCTGCTCAGGCGCCGGATGGCACGGAGCCGGAGCCGGAGCGCGACGACACGGAGGACCCCGCGCCGACATGCAGGAAGCTCAACCGGTAGCGCCCGACGATGATCTCGTCGCCGTCTCGCAGCAGGCGCCCGTCGATGCGATCGCCGTTGACGAACACCCCGTTCAGGCTGCGGTCGTCGAGCAGCCGCACCCCCTCCGGGTGATGCACGATCAGCGCGTGGCGCCGCGAGACGGTCGGATCGTCGAAGCGGAGATCGGCCGCGAGGCTGCGCCCGATGCGGGTCCACTCGCGTGTCAGCGCAACAGTCCGCAGCTCGTTGTTCTCCTCATAGACGAGGTAGTCGCCGGGCTCCTCGAGCCTCGCACGAGCCTGGTCGAGGCGCACGCTGAGGTCCGGCGCCGCGGGCTGGACCAGGGCAGCGTGCGTGGGCTCTTCGGCGCCGTGAGAGATCCGCTCCGTGCTGAACAGCGATGCGCGCAGGAACACCAGGCCGCCGCAACTCGGGCAGGAAGGCAGTACTTCCGTGCCTTCGATCGTCAACGCATATGCGCAGTTCTCACAACGGAAGGAACCGGCGCCGACGAAAGTGCCGGCAGTGAGTGACTCCATCGACTGCTCCTCCCTGTCTTCTCGCGCTGCCAAGGCGGCGCTCCCTCGCCGGGGGAAACCTAGTCGCGATCATAACAACACACGAGTCCCGGCATCGTGTCCCGAATACCGGAATTACCGCATCACCCTCGGCAACTCGAGCG
>DASWFM010000189.1:0-9155 GCA_036394235.1 Solirubrobacteraceae bacterium
GACGACGATCCGCCTGGCGGTGTCGAGGCCGAGGCCCGTGCCGCGGCCGACCTCCTTGGTCGTGAAGAACGGGTCGAAGATCCGCTCGCGGGCCTCGGCCGGGATGCCCGGGCCGTCGTCTTCGATGTCGACCTCCGCGCAGTCGCCGTCGCGGCGCGCCCTGATCGTGATCGTGCCGCTGTCGCCGAGCGCGTCGATGGCGTTGTCGAGCAGGTTCGTCCAGACCTGGTTGAGCTCCGCGCCGTAGGCCTGCAACCGGGGCAGGTCCGGGTCGAACTCCCTGCGGACTTCGATCGTCGTGTGCTTGAGCTTGTGGCCGAGGATCGTGAGGGTCGTGTCGATGCCCTCCTTCACATCGACCTCGAGCAGGCCCCCCCTGTCCATGTACGCGTAGGTCTTGACGGCCGCCACCAGCTTGCTCATCCGCTCGGTCGACTCGGCGAGCTCGGCGGCCAGCTCGCGGGCCAGCAGCGAGGCGGCGATCCACTGCACCGCCGCTGTCGTCGCCGGCCCGGCGAGCGCCGAGATGCGCTGTAGCTGCTCTGCGTCGACGCCGGCCTGGGCCAGCGGCTCGACGACCCGGTGAGCTTCGGGCACGCCGAGATCCTCCAGCGCGTCGCCGAGCGCGTCCTCCGCGTCGGCGAGCTCGAGCTGGGGGATCGACGCCCTCGCCTTGCAGGCGCTGAGGACCTGCTGCTGGATCTGAACGAGCTGCTCGGCTTCCGCCCGCTCGAGGCCCGACTCCACGAAAATGCCGATCGTCGAGCCGAGCACCTCGAGCGCGTCGGCCAGCTCCGAGGAGGCGCGCTTCGCCGCGGCTGCCGGATTGTTCAGCTCGTGAGCGAGGCCCGCCGCCATCGTGCCGAGCGACTCGAGCCGCTCCCGGTTCTGCTCGATCGCCGTGATCCGGCCGACGACGGGGCGCACGCGGGCCAGCACGAGCTGCATGATCGAGCGGTTCGCGACCGCCAGCTCGAGGAAGTCCTCGGCGTTGATCGTGGCAAGCCGGACATCTGTCTTGGCCTGCACCCGGACCGCCAGGGGCGAGCTGGTTAGCGCCCCGATCGCGCCCAGCCACGTCGGCGAGGCATGGTCGCCGGCGGGCTCCTGCACGCCGTTCAGGTCTCTGAAGGTCTCGGCCGTGCCCTCGAGCAGCAGGTACACCTTGGGCTCGCGATCGCCGTCGGCAATCACCTGACCGCGCTTGTAGCTCCGTACCTCCGCGTGGGCGGCGACGTCGGCGAGATGCTCGTCGTCGATCGAGTCGAACAGGTCGATCGGGCGCAGCTCGGCGACGGTCGGGGTGCTCATGCGCTGCCCAGATATTCGTGGATCAGCGAGACGGCCATCGAGCCCTCGCCGACGGCGCTCGCGACGCGCTTGATCGACCGGGAGCGGACGTCGCCCGCGACGAACACCCCGGGAACGCTCGTCTCGAGCGGGTAGGGCTCACGCGCCAGCGACCAGCCGTGGTCGCGCACATCGGGCCCGGCGAGGATGAAGCCGGCCTGATCGCGAGCCAGCACGCCGTCGAGCCAATCCGTGCGGGGCGCTGCACCGATGAAGATGAAGCACGCGTCGACCTCTTCGTTGGTGACCGTGGCGTCGGCCTTGCGGATGTCGATGCTCGCCAAGCGGCCGTCCTTGCCGTGGGCGGCGATCGCCTGGGTGCCGGTACGGACCTCGACATTCTCGAGCTCCGCGATCTGTTCGATCAGGTAATGGGACATGGACTTCGCGAGCGAGTCACCCCTCACCAGCATCGAGACGCGCTTCGCGTAGCCGCTGAAGTACACGGCGGCCTGTCCGGCAGAGTTGGCGCCGCCGATCACGACGACGTGCTGATCGGCGCACGAGCGGGCCTCGGTCAGGGCAGCGCCGTAGTAGACGCCCGCCCCCGTCAGCTCCGAGAAGCCGGGCGCCGGCATCATCCGATAGGACACGCCGGAAGCGACGAGGACGCAGTTGGCGCTCAGCTCCGAGCCGCCCGTCAGCTCGACGAAGCGGCCCGCGCCCTCGACCCGCAGCGCCACCGCGTCGTTGACGCTCAGCAGCTCCGCCCCGAGTCGCCTCGCCTGATCGGTCGCACGGCGGGCCAGGTCGGACCCCGACAGCCCCGCCGGGAAGCCGAGGTAGTTCTCGATGCGGCTCGACTGCCCCGCCTGGCCGCCGGGCGCCTCGCGCTCGACGAGCACGGTGCGCAGGCCCTCCGAGGCGCCGTACACGGCGGCCCCCAGTCCGGCCGGGCCGCCACCCACGATCACGAGGTCGTAGTGATCGGCCGCGGGCTGGCCGGCCACGCCCAGGCGCTCCGCCAGCTCCAGCACCGTCGGGCGCTCGAGCACCGTGCCGTCTTCGAGCAGTGTCACGGGCAGGCGGTCCTCGTCGACGCCCGCGACCTTCAGCAGCTCGCGCGCCTCGGCATCACGCTCGACGTCGAGCCACCGGGCCGGGACGCGGTTGCGGGCCAGGAAGTCCCGGAGCTCGTGGGTCTCCCGCGAAAAGCGATGGCCGATCACGCGCACGCCCCCCGAGTCCATCGCGGTGCTCGCCTCCCAGGTCGTCAGCAGATCCTCGACGACCGGGTAGAGCTGCTCCTCGGGAGGGTCCCAGGGCTTCAGCAGGTAGTAGTCGAGCGACACCTCGTTGATCGCCGAGATCGCGGCGTCGGTGTCTGCATAGGCGGTCAGCAGCACCCTCTTGGCCTCCGGGTAGATGCCGCGAGCCTTGACGAGGTAGGCCGTGCCGTCCATGCCGGGCATCCGCTGGTCCGCTACCAGCATCGCGACGGCATCCCCGCGCGTCCGCATCTCGCCGAGGAGCTCCAGCGCCTCGGCGCCGGAGCCGGCCCGGAGGATCCTGTAGTGCTCGCCGAAATGACGCCGCAGATCCCGCGAGACGGCGGCCAGCACGGCGGGCTCGTCGTCGACGGCGAGGATCGCGGGATGCCGCTCCGCCATGCTCAGCTCAGCATCGGCGACGGCGGAATGCGCGTGCTGCCCTTGATCTCCGGGATCACCATGCCGATTTCATCGACGAAGCACCAGGACCACTCCTCACCGGGCTCGAGCGAGCGGATCAATGGGTGCTCCTCGCTGCGCGCGTGCCGGCTCGCGTGTTTGTTCGGCGAGTCGTCACAGCAGCCCACCTGGCCGCACTCCAGGCAGATCCGCAGGTGCAGCCACTCGCCGCCTTCGCGCAGGCATTCCTCACAGCCGGCCACTTCGGCCGGCAGCTCGGTCACCGTGATCGTGTCGAGGTGGCTGCAACCAGGCATATAGTCAATATGACACTAGCGCCCGGCAGGCGCCGGGATCGGTCATGGCGTAGCGAGACCCGTTGATGTAGCCACCGTCCGCGGCGCAAAACGGCCAGAGATAGCGGGATTGCGTACACGCCGGGCTTGCGATCGCCGCTTTCATCTGATTTTAAGTGGGTCGGCAACAATCAACCGAGGTCTCCGTCGGCAGACGGCCGTCTGCCGACGGGGCATACTTCGCAGCGCGTCGATGAACGTCTCGACATACCCCGGCAGATCCCCCGCACGAAGCCGCCGCCATCTGCGCCTGCTGGAGGCGCCGTGGGGCAAGGCCGGTCCGGGCAGGATGGTGGAACGCTGGCTCTGCCTGTGGCGCTGGGAGACCTGGGCCAGCCAGGCCGCGCTCGGCAGGCGGCCCCGTGCCGGCTGGACGCTGACCTTCAGGGCAGCCCTGAGAACGAGCCAGGACGCTTTGGACGATTACGAGCTGGCGACCCAGGAGGCCTGAGGTCGAGGCGGGCCCGAGCCCCGTCCCGTCCGCCGTGCACCCCGTCAGCCGAAGCGGGCGAACGCCGAGACCCAATCGGCGGCGATCGCGTGCTGGGCGGCGGCGAGCGTCATGCGCCGCGCGCAGACCATCCGCTTCAGCGCCGTCTCCAGACGGTCCTTCGGGTTGAGGTAGAAGCCTTCCCGCTTGGCGTAGTCGGGCTCCGGCCAGAGGTTGCGAGCGTCGTTCACTGCGCCGCCCAGCTCGAGCGGCACGAAGTGGTCGTACTCGTAGCGCGACGTCCCCGACTCACCGTAGGCGCGGAGGCTCGCGAGCTTCTCCTTCGCCGTGACGCTCTCGGGGGGGCGCACCGTGGCGGTCCAACCGGATCTGCAGATCGTCGAGTCGATCGTGCTCTGCGTGACGGCCGGGTTGACCGCCCCGGGAGTGCATCTGCGGTCCGGCCGCTCGTTCAAGCCGGAGCCCAGCGGCTTGCAGCTGCCCGCTGCGGGCTGGCGCTGAATGACCCGAGCGTTCGCCGATGAGTAGACGAGGCCCGAGGGGGCGAGGTGGGAGCCCGTGGCGCCCGCCAGCGCGACCAGTGCGGCGGCGATCAGGCCTGGCACTGGTGCCTCTTCGTGGTGCTCCTCATCGGCGGATCATGGCAGGGCGTTTTTTTAGATGTGGTACATCGACGCCCCGGCCTCGCGCAGCTCGCGCTCGATCACGTCGGCGATCGTGGTCTGCGCGAGCACGCGGCGAGCGGCGGCCGCGGCGTCGGCGAAGATCCCGTCGGAGTCGCGGCCGAGCGGACCGTCGAGCAACTCGACGATCTCGAGCACGGTGACCTCCGAGGGCGGCCGGGCGAAGCGGTAGCCGCCCTTCACGCCCCGCTGTGAGTTGATCACGCCCGCACGGCGGAGCACCGCGAAGAGCTGCTCGAGGAACTGCACCGGAACGTCGCGGCGGCGTGCGAGCTCGCCGATCGGCACCGGCTCCGAGCCGCCGCTGCGCCCGAGCTCCGCGAGGGCGAGGACCGCATAGGGCGACTTGGTGGTAATCGAGATCATCGCGCTCAGCGCGATGCTAGGGAACTACGCGGCTGAGACCGTCTCACAGCCAGCCGCGCTCGGTGGCAATCAGCACGGCCTGGGCGCGGTCCACCGCGCCGAGCTTGCCGTAGATGTTGTGCAGGTGGGTCCGGACGGTGCTCGTGGAGAGGGTCAGCTCGTGCGCGATCTGCTTGTAGACCTTGCCCTCGGCCAGCCGCTGGAGCACGCCGAGCTCCCGGCCCGAGAGCGGGCAAGGGTCGACGTGGCGCTGGCGCTGGACGAAGTTGTTGGGAAGTTCGTACATCACCCGGCGAAGCTCCTGGGGGCCGAGGCCAACCGCGCGTGCGGTCTGCAGGAGCTCGGTCGGGCTGACCCGGCCGCCCTGCTCGTAGTGGGCGAGCATGTCGGCGAGGCGGATGAAGGCGGCCTCGCCCTCGGCGTCGGGACTGTGGTGGCGCTCGATCGGCGTGGCCACCGAGGCGGGAAGGCCCCAGCGGCGAATCAGCACGCCGCCGACGAGAGCGTGGTCGACGCCCAGCTCGCGGCGCTCGGCGTGGACGCGTTCCTCGGGGGTGCGGGCCCCGCGATGAACCTGCGAGGGATATCCGGGGTAGGCGTGCAGCAGCACGAGCTTGCCGACATCGTGGAGCAAGCTCGTGACCGTCAGCCGGTCACGGTTCTCGTAACCGACCTCGGCCGCTACGCGGTCCGCAGCGTGCTGCGTGGCGAGGGCATGGAGCCGGAAGCGCTCCGGCGCGGCGTCCCAGACGCTGGCCCGTTCGAAGAAGTCGAAGGTGCGGACGCGATTGGCGACGGCCTCCACGGTCGGTGGGCTCAGGAGCTCGACCGCGCCGACCGCGGTGTCGACCTTGCCCGCTGCGGTCTGCGCGCGGTTGGCGAGCCGCAGCACGGCGATCAGCAGCGCGACATCGGACTCGACGGCGGAGACCACGTCGGCGGTCGCGACGTTGTCCTTGGCGATCACTGACAGCAGCCGGTTGCGGGACTCGGCGAGGGCGGGAAACGCCTCCAGGGCCTCGAAGGCCATCGTCAGGCGCCGGCCGTGGCCCTCGTTCTGGTGGCGCTCACCGGATGCCGGGGCAGCCGCGACCCCACGCTTCTCGGCCGCGGCCGCGCGCGTGCTCTTGGCGCTGCTGGTCTTGTTGGGTCCGTTTGTCTTCGTCGCCGCAGCCGTTGCCTGCATTCGGGTGATTCCCCTTCCTTGGGTTCGCCGGCCATCCAAGCCGGCGAGTCCGCTGTCGGATTCCCTATCGGCATCCCCGCCCGGCGAATTTAGGCTTTCGCGAAGATCGGCTCCAGGATTGGGATCCCGCCATCACCTCGGGGCGCTGCGGCCCTCCCGTGGAGGGTCCCGGGGCGACTCAGCCCGTCGCCAGGGCCGCGTCGATCCGCCGCAGGGACTCCTCGCGTCCCAGCAGTGCGAGGCTCTCGAAGATCCCGGGTGAGACAGTCGTACCCGTGATTGCGACTCGCAGAGGCTGGTAGACCTGCCGCGGCTTCGCATCGCGGCGCTCGACAACGCCCTCCAGCGCGGCCTCGATCGAGGGCTCGTCGAAGCCGTCGAGTGCCGCGAGCGCCTCGCGCGCATCGGCGAGCGCCGCGCGGCCCTCCTCGCCGAGCCAGCGCTCGCGGGCGGCCGGATCGTCGACGGGTCGATCGAGCAGCGACCCCGCGAGCGGCCAGAAATCGGCGAGCGTGTGGATCTTCTCCTGGCTGATGCGGGCCGCCTCGCCGAGGTCCTTCCGGCCCGTATAGGCCTCCAGGCGCCGCGTCAGCTCGTCCGGGTCGAGCTCGCGGATGTAAACCCCGTTCAGCCACTTCAGCTTGGTCTCATCGAAGCGAGCCGGGTTGCGGCTGACGCGCTCGAGGGTGAAGCGCTCGATCAGCTGCTCGGTGGAGAGCACCGTGCTGTCGTCCCCCGCGCCCCATCCGAGCAGTGCGAGGTAGTTGCGCACGGCCTCGGGCAGGTAGCCGGCGTCGCGGAGCTCCTGCACGGAGGCTGCGCCGTGGCGCTTTGAGAGCTTCTTGCCGTCGGGACCGTGCAGCAGCGGCAGGTGCGCGTAGATCGGATCGGGCGCCTCGGTCAGCCCGACCGCCCGTGCTGCCTCGATCACGAGCAGCTGCTTGGGCGTGTTCGAGACGTGATCCTCGCCGCGCACGACATGCGTGATGCCGGAGTCGATGTCGTCGATCGCGACCGCGAAGTTGTAGAGCACCGAGCCATCGGCACGGGCGATCACGGGCTCGTCCATGTGCACGTGCTCGAAGCTCGTGTCGCCCCTGACGGCATCGTGCACGACCGTCGCGCCCTCCTCGGGCACGCGCAGCCGCACGGCTCCCTCCCCCTCCTCCTCGCCGCGGAAGCCCCGCTCTGAGCCGTGGCGCTCCTTATAGGCCTTGACGTCCTCCGCGGTCGCCTGCGAGCGATATGCGTGGCCGCCCTCGATCATCGCCGCAAGGGCCTCCTGGTGGCGCTCGCTGCGCTCCGTCTGCAGGATCGGGCCCTCGTCCCAGTCGAGCTCGAGCCAGCGCAGCGCGTCGAGGATCTGCTCGATGTTCTCGGCCGTCGAGCGCTCGCGGTCGGTGTCCTCGATGCGCAGCACCATCTCGCCCCCTTCGTGGCGGGCGAGCAGCCAGTTGAACAGCGCAGTACGGGCGCCGCCGATGTGCAGCGCGCCGGTTGGCGATGGAGCGAAGCGAACCCTCATAATCGGCCGCCATGCTAATCGGCGCCCACGTCTCCCCCGCCGGCGGCCTCTACAAGGCCGTGGGACGCGGCGTCGAGCGGGGCTGCACCGCGATCCAGATCTTCAATCAGTCGCCGCGCATGTGGCGGCCGACCGCCTACGGCCCCGACGACTTCGCCGCGTTCCGCGAGGCGCAAGCCGCGAGCCCGATCCGGGCCGTCCTGATCCACGCCGTCTACCTCGTCAACTGCGCCAGCGAGGACGCGGAGATCCGCGCCAAATCACTCGTCTCGCTGACCAACTCGCTGCGCGTCGCCGAGGCGATCGGCGCGTCCGTCGTGCTCCACGCCGGCTCCGCCAAGCAGGGAAATGTCGGCGAGGCCGTGACGCGGGCCGGCGAGACGATCGCCGAGGCGCTGGCCGGCAGCGAGGGCTCCGAGCTGCACCTCGAGAACACGGCCGGGACGGGCGGCACGCTGGGGCGCTCTTTCGCCGAGCTCGCGGCGCTGATCGAGGCCGCCGGAGGCTCGCCCCGGCTCGGCGTGTGCCTCGACTCCTGTCATCTGCTCGCCAGCGGCTACGACATTCGCACCCCGCGAGGCGCCGACGCCGTGTTCGCGCAGGCGCGCCGTGAGCTCGGCACCGGCCAGATCCGCTCGCTGCACCTCAACGACTCGCAGACCCCTCTTGGCTCGAACCGCGACCGCCATGCCGACATCGGCGAGGGCGAGCTCGGCAAGAGCGGCTGCGCTGCCTTCCTCTCCGCGCCCGGCATCCAGCGCCTGCCGTGCGTGCTCGAGACCCCCGGCGAGAACCGCGAAGGACCGCCGCGCGCTGAAGTCGAACTCGCTGGGGCCCTGCGCGAGCGCGGCCTCGCCGCTCGACGCGCGCGCAAGGCGCGCCGCCGCGCCTAGCCCGCCAGCGCCGCGGGCGGAGCGGACCTGCGGGGCTGCAGGGCGTTCTCCAACTCGGCGAGCAGCGTCGGCGTGTGCGCGACGCGGTAAGCCTCGCCGAGCCGCAGCCGGCGCGGCGGGCCGCTGCCCATCTCGATCTCCACCAGTACCTCCGCAGCGCCCGGGAAGTCCTCGATCGCCTGCTTGAGGCCGTCGATCGCGCCGCCCGAAAGATCGCCGGCGCTGACCCGCAGGTACACCGGGCGGGCCTGGGCCTTCGCCGACGCGGCGGCCGCCCGGGCCTTCGCACCCGCCCGCTCGATTTCCTCGGCGCTGGGCGCGAACCGCTGCAGGCCCTGCACGACCAGGCAGGTGCTGCCGGCTTCCTTGTGGTCGACCCGGCCCTTCACGAGCACGATCTCGTCGGCCACGAGCGCCGCCTCGTGCTCGGCGAGGGCCTTGCCGAAGACGAGCAGCTCCACCGAGCCCGCGAGGTCGTCCAGCGTCGCGAACATCATGTGATCGCCGTTGCGCGTGCGGATCCGCTTCGTCTCGGTGATGATCCCCCCGACCGTCACGAGGTCCTTGTCCCGGCGGTCGGGCAGCGAGGCGAGCGGGCAGTCCACGCGAGCCCGCAGCACGTCTCTGAGGGGCTTCAGGGGGTGCTCCGAGATGAACAGGCCGATCGCTTCCTTCTCGGCCGCGAGCAGCTCCCCCTGGTCGTACTCCTCGCCCAGGATCGGCGGGGGAGCGGGG
>DASWFM010000190.1:0-20659 GCA_036394235.1 Solirubrobacteraceae bacterium
GCACCCGCCGTTCGGGCAAGTCGACGCTGCTGCGGATGGCGGCCGGGATCGTGCTGCCCGACTCCGGCAGCGTTCACTTCGAAGGTCTCGACATGGGGGCGATGAGCGCAGGCGCCCGCGGCCGCCTGCTGCGGGAGGCGATCGCGTTCATGTCCGCCGAGGACTGGCGCGCGCACCCGGGAGAGACGGTCGTCGACCACGTCGCCACGTCGCTCGGCAGCGAGGGGCTGACGATGCGGGAGGCCCGCCGGCGCGCCCTGCTGATCCTCGACCAGCTCGGGATCGGCGCCACCGGCTCTCAGGAGATCGCCGCCTCGCTGTCGCTCACCGACCGCACCCGCGTGATGCTCGCCCGCGCGCTCGCACGCGATCCGCGCCTGCTGGTGCTGGACGAACCGGCGCTGATGCCGAACCTCGGCGATCGCGACCGCTTCTACGCACAGCTTCGGACGGCTGCCCGGGAGCGCGAGATGGCTCTGCTGATCGCATCCGAGGAAATGGCGGCCCTGCAGGGAGTCGGCGTGCTCGTCTCGATCGCCGACGGCGAGCTGTGCTCGACCGAGGAGCGCGGGACGGTCGTTCCCCTTCCCCGCCGTCGCGCGGCCGGGGCGCGGTCGGCCAGGTGAGCACGCTCGAGCTTCGAGACGTCGCCAAGTGCTACCCGAGCGGCGGGCAGGCGGTGCACGCAGTCGACGGCGTGTCGCTGACGGTCTCGGGTGGAGAGTTCATTGCCCTCTACGGCCCAAGTGGCTCGGGCAAGACCACCTTGCTGCTGCTCGCCGCCGGCCTCGCCACGCCGGATCGCGGCAGCGTGCTGTTCGACGGCCGTGACGTGGGCGCGCTGTCCGATCGCGAGGCCGCCACCTACCGGCTGCGCGATGTCGGCTTCGTGTTCCAGTCCTTTCACCTGATGGCGCACACCTCGGCGCTCGACAACGCCACGATCAAGCTGACCGGAGCCGGCTGCACGCTGCGCCAGGCGCGACGTGCGGCGCTGCCCTGGATCGAACGGGTCGGCCTCGGCGACCGCGCCGAGCACACGCCCGAACGGCTCTCGATGGGCGAGCGCCAGCGCGTCGCGATCGCCCGCGCGCTTGCCAGCGAACCGCGGCTGCTGCTCGCCGACGAGCCGACCGGCAACCTCGACTCCGCGCGCAGCGCCGAGATCCTCGCGCTGATGCGCGAGGTATGCCACGAACGCGGCATACCCGGGCTGCTCGTCACCCATGACCCCGGAGCGGCACAGCACGTCGATCGCGTGTTGACGTTGAGAGACGGGCGACTCTGCAGCGTGCAGGTGGAGAGCGCTCCGGCGTCCACGTGAGAGCCGGGCTCAACCCGCGCATCGCCGGCCTTCGCCTGAGCATGCTCCTGCACCTCTACCGGGTGCGGCTTCGCTCACATGCGGTCCAGGAGGCGCTCGCCGGCAGCGGCATCGCCGTCGGCGTGGCCCTCGTGCTGGGCGTGCTCGTCGCCAACGCGAGCCTCACCGGCTCGGCCGGGGAACTCGTGCACAGCGTGATCGGCTCCGCGCGCCTGCAGCTAGCCGCCCGCTCCCAGCAGGGTTTCGACGAGCGGTTGGCCCTCGCCGGCAGGTCGCTGCCGGGCGTGCGGGTCGCGGCGCCCGTGCTGCGCGAGAACGTCGCGATCGTAGGCCCGCGCGGGCGCGCCGCCGCACAGCTCTTCGGGATCACCCCCGCCGTGGCGAGACTTCATGCCGCCGCCGTGCGCGGCATACGGGCGACCGGCGTTCCGGGCGGAGTCCTGCTGCCCGCCCGGGTCGCGGCGGCGACGGGAGTCGAGCAGGGCGACCGCATCACGGTGCTCGCGTTCGGCAGCGCCCACGCTGTCCGTGTCACGGCGGTGCTCGGCGAAGGCACCGCCGGCGCGCTCGGGGCGAGTCCGATCGCCGTGACGTCGCTGCCCGAGGCGCAGCGCCTCACCGGGCTGCCGGGCCGCATCACGCAGCTCTACATCGAGCCCCTGCACGGCGCCGACGCCCGTGTGCGCACCGAGCTGTCCGGTCTCGCCGGCCCGGGAATCGACGTGGAGCCGGCCGACCGCGAGCTGGCGCTGCTCGAACACGCTGCCCGCCCCAACAACCAGTCGACCGAGCTGTTCGCGGCGATCAGCGTGATGGTCGGCTTCCTGCTCGCCTTGAACGCGATGCTCCTGACGGTCCCCGAGCGCCGCCGCTTCGTCGCCGACCTGCGCATGCAGGGATATGACTGGCGCCAGATCCTCGTGCTGCTGTCCTTCCAGGCGATCGCCCTCGGGCTCCTCGCCTCGGCAGCCGGCGTGGTGCTCGGCGCCGTGCTCTCGCACGCCTTCCTGCATCGCGTCCCCGCCTACCTGACCACCGCCTTCCCGGTTGGCAGCCGCGAGATCCTGCGGCCGGGAACAGTGCTCGTCGCGCTCGGCTGCGGTGTGCTCGCGACAGTCCTCGCCTCGCTGTCACCGGCTCTCGATCTGCGCCCGAGCCGACCGACCGATGCCGCGCTGCTCGACCGCGAGGGGGGCAGCGAGGTGATCGCGCGCCACACCACGGTGGAGCTCGCCCTGCTCGGCGCCGCCTCGGTCGCGGTGATCACGATCGTCGTACTGCTCGAACCGGGCTTCACGATCGCCGGCGGCGTGGCCCTCGCATTGACGACGCTGAGCGCGATCCCGGCGCTGTTCGCGGTGCTTGCGCGCGCCCTGCGCTGGACCGGCGAGCGCGTCCGCTCGAGCGCCCTGATCGTCGTCGTCTCCGAGCTGCGAGCGACCACCACAAGGGCTGTGGCACTGGCCGGGATCGCGGCGCTCGCCGTCTACGGCAGCGTGGCGATCGGCGGCGCCCGCGACGACCTGCTGCGAGGACTCGACGCGAACTTCGGCGAATACCTCCAGACCGCCGACATCTGGGTGACGACCGGCGGCAACGACCTGACGACCAATTCGTTCGCCCCGGGCGGGCTCGCTGCCACCGTCGCGGCGGTGCCGGGGGTCAGCTCCGTCCGCACGTATCAGGGGGGTTTCCTCGACATCGGCAACCGTCGCATGTGGGTCATCGCGCGGCCGCCGGGCGACGCGCCGCAGGTCCCCGCGAGCCAGGTGCTGAGCGGCAACGCACACCGCGCAGAAGGACTGCTGCGCGGCGGCGGCTGGGCGACGGTCTCGGAGGGCTTCGCGGGGGAACACCGGCTGGCCGTGGGCGACGCGTTCGCGTTGCCGAGCCCCAGCGGCCCGACCGCGCTGCGGGTCGCGGCGATCACGACCAACCTCGGATGGGCCCCCGGCGCGGTGATCCTCGGCGAGGGCGAATACCGGCGGCGCTGGCAGACCGACGACCCGGCGGCGCTCGAGATCCGCCTCGCGCACGGCGTCCCGCCCGCCGCAGCCCGCCGCGCGGTGATGCGCGCGCTCGGAGGTCGCCCCGGGTTGGGCGTGCAGACCTTCGCCGAACGCCAGCGCCAGTACGCCTCCGATTCACGCCAGGGCCTCCAGGCGTTGAGCCAGATCGCAACGATGCTGTTGATCGCCGCCGCGCTCGCCGTCGCCTCGGCGCTGAGCGCCGCGATCTGGCAGCGGCGGGCGCGGCTGGCGTCGCTGAAGATCCAGGGCTACGGCACGGCGCAGCTGTGGCGGGCGCTGCTGCTCGAGAGCACCGTGGTGCTCGGCGTCGGCTGCATCGTCGGGGCGCTGTTCGGCGTCTACGGGCACGCCCTCGCGTCGCGGTGGCTGCGGCTGTCCACCGGTTTCCCCGCCCCCTTCACGGTCGGATTGCCGGGGGTGTTTCTCACCTTGTCGCTCCTTGCGATCATCGCGTTGGCCGTTATTTCATTGCCCGGATTGGCCGCGGCGCGCTCCCCTGCGCGGACCACCTTCCAGGAGTGACTTCCATATTTGAGAGTGCCCGGCGCAGACTGCGCGCGTGGTCGTCCGGCTCCGCCTCCCAGCGGCCGGGGCGAACGCATTCGCGGGCGCCGCGGCGGTCTACTGGCTCGAGGTCTTCCCCCATGTGAAACGGGAGGTGGCGCGCTGGGGGCGGCGCGCCGCGCGCATTCCCGACCGGCGCCTCGCGCGCCTCGCGCTCGACACCCAGGCTTGCGAGCGGGGCAACCTCGACGGTTCCGCAGCGTTCGCGCTGCTCGCTCCGCGGCGGCGACGCGCCGCGGTGATCCGCGCGACGGTCGCCTTCCAGGCGCTCTATGACTTCCTCGACACGCTCGCCGAGCAGCCCGCTGCGGATCCTGTCGCGAACGGCCGCAGCCTGCACCTTGCACTGCTCGCGGCACTCGACCCGAGCCGCCCCCTCGAGCGCTATTTCGAGCACAGCAGCTTCGACGGGGGCGATGGCGGCTACGTCGAGGAGCTCGTGCTCGCGTGCCGCCGGGCACTCGCGGAACTGCCCTGCTACGGCGCGGTTTCCACGCTCGCACAGGAGGCGGCGGCGCGCATGGTCGCGTATCAGAGCCTCAATCACGACGCGACGGACAGCGAGCACAGCGAGCTGCGCCGCTGGGCGCTCGCGCTGACGCCGCCGGGAAGCGGCCTGGAGTGGTGGGAGACGGCGGCAGGGGCCGCCTCCTCGCTGGGCGTCTTCGCGTTGATCGCCACCGCCGCGAGGCCGATGCTGTCGATCGATCAGGCGGATGCGGCGGCGAACGCGTACTTCCCGTGGGCGGGCGCCCTGCACGTACTGCTCGACAGCCTCGTCGACCGTGAGCTCGACAGCATCAGCGGCGATCACGCGCTTGTTTCCCACTACGCCGCGCACGGCGGCGTCACGGCGGAGCGCCTCGGCGCGATCGCCGCAGAGTCGGTACATCGGCTCCGCGGACTCGGCCAGGGCGCCCGCCACGGTCTGATCCTCACGGGGATGGCGAGCTTCTACCTGTCGCGGCCGGCCGCACAGGCCCCATCGGCAGCGGCTGCGACCGCGCGGGTGCTCGCCACGCTGGGCCCAACCGCGAGGCCCGCGATGGTGATGCTGGGAGCCCGCGCGGCGCTGCGCGGAACATCTTGAAAGTCAAGTAGTGGAGTTTCCACTTGCTGTCCTCACCAACAGATGGGAATGATCAACTGACTCCCGGGGGGGCCGGACATGACCACGAGCGGCATCACAATCGAGTTGACACGGCCGCAGATCGATCGAGTGGTGCGCGAATCCGGACGGGGCAGTGGGGTGGCGAGCCTGCTCCGCGGGCTCGCCCAGGAGGGCACGCTCGCATCGCGCTACGAAGCGCTGTCGGACAGCCCGCGGCTGTCTCGCTCACTGCTGCTCGGGCTGCTGGTGCTCGGGACCTTCCCGGAGGATGGCGGCTCGCTGGCCGTCACCGACGTCGCCGGCCGTCTCGGCATGAGCCCCAGCACGACGCATCGCTACATGACCACGCTGCTCGCCGTCGGGCTGCTCGAACAGGATGCTCGCACCCGGCGCTACAGGATGCCGGTGGAGGGCTGATGCGCTCGCGCCGCCGCCGTCGCCGTCGCTGCTCCGCTCCCCGCGCTGGGATGGTTTGCGCGACCGCCACCGTCAGCGCGCGTCGCTCGCCGGGTGCCGTTCTCGACATCCGCATCCGCTCCGCATGCCGGCGCCGTGAAGACTTCACAGGTCGCGGCTTCGGGCGAGAGCGCCGCCGCGAAGCCAGCTGAGCGCTGCGAGTCTCGCGCTCGGCGCGAGCAGAGCGTTCCTCACAAGCCGACGGCGTGGACCGCGGCCAGGCCGGCCCACTCCCCGTAAGGCGCGAAGTACTCGCGAACCTGCCCTTCTTCGGCGACCGCCCTCGGGTCGCCGCCGGACAGCGCGCGTCCGACGAACTTCAGCAGCCCGAGATCGCCCGCGGGAAGCTGGTCGTGGCGGCCCTGGCCGTTGAGCGCCAGCATCTCGACGGTCCACGGGCCGATCCCGGGAATCGCGCGCAGCCGCCGCCAGCCGTCCTCGTGGCGAGCCGCCGTCAGGTCGATGCGCCCCCGCGCCACCTCCCGCGCTGCCCGGATCAGCGTCATCGCGCGGGCGCCGGCGAGGTCGAAGGACTGCAGCAGGGCCGGCGAGGTCCCGGCCAGCCGCTCGGCGTCAGGCAGGTCGGCCAGGGTGCTGTGGCCGCCGTCCCAGCCGACCCAGCGGCGCCCGAGGGCGCCGACGATGCGCCGCTCGATCGCCGCGGCGCGCTCGTACTCGATCAGCTGCTCGCAGATCGCCAGCACGAGCGCCTCGAACGGCTCCGGCCGGCGTCCCGGGCGCAGCCAGGGACGCCGGCGCACGGAGCGGCCGATCAGCGGGTCGCGCGAGAAGCGCCTCAGGAACGGCCGCTGGTCGAAGTCGAGCCCGAGCGCGAAGCGCATCCGCGCGATTCCGTGGCGGGCGGCCTCGTGCGACGGGGCCCGGGCGCCGAGCAGCACGCGCTCGGACGACGGCTGGGCGATACGCACGAGCACCGGCTCCTCACCGTGATGAAGGAGCCGCTCGAGCACGCCGCTGTGGCGTCTGAACATGCCGTCCATCCCGTTGTGGCGGGGAAGCCGGAACGGACCCGCGGGCGTGACCTCCTCCCGCAGCTCGACCGGGCCGCTGACGGCCACGGCCACAGCCATCTAGCGCTCTGCGCCCGGACCGCCGAGCAGGTGCACGTCGAGCAGCAACGAGCGGCTGCCGACGATCTGCAGGCGGTCGGCCACGCCGGCCGCCCCGCGGCGCCCACCGAGGCCGCGTCCCCGTCGGCCCCGCGCCAGGGCGCGGGCGTGACGGCGGTGGACGAGTCCCACGACGGCGGCGCCGGCGACGAATCCGCCGGCCGCCGCGGCCGCCGCCTGCACGACCGGCAGCGTCGCACGGCGCGGCTGCCCGAGCTCCCCTGCCGGGGCGGCGCTCACCAGCTCGCCGTCCTCGACGGGGACGGGCAGGGCGCCGTTGTCGAGCTCCTCGCTCATCCGCGGGAGTGTAGAGGGCGCCTCAGATCCCATCGCCGGGGAGGGCCTCAGGGGGCGCCGCCGACGAGGCCCTCGGGCTGGGCGTCGGCTCCGACCGCCGCCGCGTCCGGCTCGCCCGCTCCGCCCAGCATCCGCTCGTAGACGCGGTAGCGCTTCACGACCCGCCCGCCCATCGCTTCCATGCCGCGGTTCATCGCCGTGTTGGTCTCGAGGATCCAGCCCATCTCCCCTCCCGACTGACGAGTCGTGGCGGCGGCGTTGAAATGTTCGAGGTACAGCTTCGCGGCGATGCCCGTGTGCTGGTACTCGGGCTTCACGCCGAGCCAGCCGACGCGCACGCGGTCGATGTAGCGGCCTTTACGCAGGAAGTAGAGCCAGCCGAATGGCAGCAGCCGCCCCTTCATCTTTTCGAACACCTGGTTGGGGTCCGGGATCGTCATCGCCACGCCAACCACCTCGCCGGTGTCTTCTTTCTCGGCGATGAAGAACCAGTGCTTGTCGAAGACGAGCTGCAGCTCCTGCGCCAGCGCATCGAGATCCTTCTTCGAGTACGGCACGAAGTCCCAGTTCTTCGACCAGGCGGCGTTGTAGATGGCCGCGAATGCGTCGAGGTCTTTGCGCAGCTGGCGGCGGCGCATCGGCCGTACCCGGATGCCGTGCTCGGACTGGACCTTGTCCGCCAGCTCGAAGATCACCGGCAGCACCTTCGAGCGGTCGGAGACCTCGAGGTTCCACATCAGGAGATCCATCGCCTTGGCCATCCCGGCCTGCTCCAGCCGCTGCTGGTAGTAGGGCGGGTTCCACGGCTGGGCGATCATCGGCCGCAGCTCGAAACCCTCTATCAGCACACCGCTCTCGTCGTTCATCGTGAAGCTCGCCGGGCCGACCATCCGCTCCTGGCCGTGGCCGCGCAGCCAAGCGGCGGCTGCGTCCAGCAGGGCCTCGAGCGTCTCCTGGTCGTCGTCGAACTCGAGGAAGCCGAACCAACCCCAGCGCTTGCCCTGGGCCTCGTTGAAGGCGTCGTTGACCTGCGCGCTGATCCGGCCCACGACCCGGCCGTCGCGCCGCGCGAGGAAGTACTCGGCCTCGCCGTGCGTGAAGAAGGCGTTCATGCGACGGCTCAGGAACAGCCGCCGCTCGAGCTTCAGCGGGGGCACCCAGAGCGGATGGTTAGCATTCAGGCGGTAGGGCAGGTCGATGAAGGCTCTGAGATCTCGCCCGCCCGCGACCGCTGTCACCTCGACGCTCACCGGGAAGCCACCCTATATGCCGACTTCCATCGATGTCTTCGCCAAGGTCCGGGGCCACGAGCGCGAGGAGCTGCTGCGCGCCGCGCGGGAGGCGGATGTCCTCCCCTACTTCCACGTGCTCAGCTCGCCGGCGATGCCGGTCGTGGAGATGGAGGGAGCCGAGCGGATCATGCTCGGCTCCAACAACTACCTGGGGCTGACCGGCGACGAGCGCGTGCTCGCGGGCGCCGAGGACGCGCTGCACCGCTACGGCACGGGCCTGACGGGCTCACGGCTCTTGAACGGGACGATCCCGCTGCACCTCGAACTCGAGCAGGAGATCGCGGAGTGGATGGGCACCGAGGCCGCGCTGGTCTTCAGCACGGGCCACCAGGCGAACCTCGGCACGCTCGGCACGCTGCTGGCGCCCGGCGACACCGTGATCGTCGACTCCGCCGATCACGCCTCGATCCTCGACGGCTGCCTGCTCTCCCGCGCCAAGCTGCGGGCCTTCCGCCACAACCGCCTGGAGAAGCTCGAGAAGATGCTCGAGCGCGCACAGGGCGACGGCGGCGGCGTGCTCGTGGTGGTCGACGGCGTCTTCTCGATGGAGGGCGACCTCGCTCCGCTGCACGAGATCTGCGAGCTCTGCGAGCGCTACGGCGCCCGGCTGATGGTCGACGAGGCCCACGGCGCGGGCGTGCTCGGTGCGGGCGGGGCCGGGGCCTCTGAACTGCTGGGCGTCGCCGACCGCGTCGACGTGCGGATCGGCACCTTCTCGAAGTCGCTCGCCTCCTGCGGTGGCTTCGTGGCCGGCCCCGAGGAGGTCATCGACTACCTGCGAATCTCGTCGCGGGCCTTCCTCTTCACCGCGTCGGCGGTGCCCGCGGCCGTCGGCGCGGCGCTGTCTGCGCTGCGCGTCGTCCGCTCCGAGGACGGTCCGCCGCTGCTGGAGGCCGTGCTGGCGCGGGCCGAGCGGCTCCGAGACGGGCTCGAGGCGCGCGGCTTCGCAGTCGTGGCAGCGCAGCGGATCGCAGCGGAGCCAGGCGTGCAGCTTCACGCCCCCGGTGTCCGCTCGAGGGGCGAGGAGCACACGATCGTCACGCCGATCGTGCCCGTGCTGGTCGGCGACGACTGGAAGGCGGCGGTGCTGTGGAAGGCCCTCTACGACGCCGGCGTGTTCGTGAACACCGCCTTGCACCCCGCGGTACCGCCCGGCGGAGCGCTGCTGCGCACGAGCGTGATGGCGACGCACGACGACGCGACGATCGACCGCGCCCTGGACGTCTTCGCCGCCGTCAAGGAGGACTTCGAGGCCGAGCACGGCCCGCTGCCCGGTCCCGGTACGCACTGATCCGGCACCTCGGCCGGTCCGCCGACTTGTCCATTTCTTCACAAGTTCGGCGGCGGAGAAAAAGCCCGCTTCTAGCGCACGAACGAATGCCGGGATGTTGACCCCACACCCCGTCCTGACGTAGCTTCCACGTGCGCTCTGCATGACCGTTCGGGGTCCTTTCCCGGATGACATGAGACATCGGAAGGGGTGATCTACCGGGACTGCCGCACCCGGTGGCAGCTCCGCTCTGTGCGGTCATAGAGGGCGCGCCCACACGTCCAAAATCGAGCAAGCATGTTGCCGGCGCACGAGCCTCGCGGCGGCAACGGGGAGATGCGAAGAATGAACGCGACAGCGACGGTTGCCCCTGCCGGCCCCCAGTACATGCGCGCCCTGGAACGCGCCAACCAGGTTCGACTGGCCCGCGCCGATCTCAAGCGCCGGGTGGCGGTCGACCAGGTGGCCGTCGCGGAGGTGATCATGGACTGCCCGTGGGAGGCTGAGAGCATGGCCGTCGGCGATCTGCTGATGAGCCAGAGGCGATGGGGCCAGACGCGATGCCGGAAGTTCCTGGCGCAGGTGCCGATGTCCGAGAAGAAGACGATCGGCTCGATGACCGACCGTCAGCGACGCACGCTGGCGTCGATGCTCACCGCCTCGCGTAGGGGTCGCGCGTGGAGCGCGACCCCCTTTCTAACGGACAGCCTGACGAGAGTGTGAGCTCCCACCAGCCGGCGAGCATGCCGATCAGGCCGAGCCTGGGACGCACCTCCCAGACGCCGCAGCCGGTCTGACCGAGATCGCGCACTGGAACCCGGTAGTACTTGTAGCGGCCGGGTTCCAGGCGCATCTTTTCGAGCAGCTCCGCGGCGCGACGTTCGTGCTCGGTGCGACGAGTGGCGCGCCCCCGCAGTTCCTGCAGACGGGCCGCGAGCCGGTCGCGAGCGCGCTCGAGCTCGCCGAGCCCGGGGAGGCACGGGCCCGTGTTCGGCACCGTCGCCGGCCGCGGTGCGCTGACGAACGGGAAACGGTCGGCCAGCAGCGCGGAGAGCTCGTTCTCGAGCTTCGCGATCTGGGCCCGCAGGGTCGTTCGTGCCGCGCGCTCGGCATCCGCCGGCGGCGCCTGGGGCGAAGCTGAGGCGTCGATCGCTCCGCGCCATTCGGCGACCGCCTGTGCGGCGGCTGGGTCACGGTCGACGACTTGCTGGCTGCGCTGGATCAAGTGCCTTTCCTCCGGCGGGCCTTCGAACAACGATCTTACCAGCGGCGGGCGCGCACCGATCGAGCTCTCATCGCGTGCCAAGCGAGCTCGCGCAGGACCACAGGGCCTCTTCGGCGAACAGCCCCGGCACGCCGGGCACAAGCACCGCGTAGAGCATCACGCGGCCGGTCCTCGCGTGCGGCCGGTGAGCCGGCGCCAGGGCCCCGAAGAGGATCGCGAGGGCCGCATCTTCGTCCGCCACCACGAGCCGGCCCTCGGGCAGCAGCGGCGCGTCGCGCCCGCGCCCGAGCGGCTCGCCCTCGCGGCTCTGGCGAATTCCGAGCGAGCCCTGCACGTCGCCTGCGTCGAGCGCCCACACCGGCACGCCCGTGTCGAGCAGGGCAATCAGCATCACGTCGTCGAGCATCCCGCCGCTCGGGAAGCCACCGCGCAGCATGCGCTCGAGCACCGCTGCCTCGATCGGCGTCCGCTCGACGTCGGGGTCCATCCCCACCTGCCGGAAGAAGACCCTGTAGGCGGCCGGCACAGGCTCGCGGCGGATCCCGATCGCCCGGGCACCGCGCACCCTGTTGGAGAGTTCGCGCAGCCGCGACTCGATGTCGGGGGGCGAGTCGCCCGTCACCGGCCCGCGGCGGACGACGTCGACGGCGCTGTAGAGCAGCTGCAGCCCGGGCAGCTCCTCGGAGACTTCGGAGGCCTGCCAGCCGATCGCCGGCTCGGCCGGGCCGGCCGCGCTCACCCGCCCGCTCCCGCCGAGAGGGCGGCCACGCGCGAGCGCAGCGTGGCGGTGCCGGGGCGCCCCAGCAGCGCGCGGCTCTCCACGACGCCGCCACGACGGATGAAGCTGACCTGCGGGCAGCTCGCGAGCTTGTAGATCGCGGCGAGAGCGCCATCGCGATCGAGCCCGATGGGGAACGTGAGACCTCGCGAGCGGATCAGCTTGCGCACGCCGCCGGTCCCACCCTTGATCGCCACGGCGGCGAAGCGCACTTTGGGATAGGAGGCGACGAGCGCCTGCATGTCGCCGAGCACATCGGGGCAGGAGGATTCGTCGACGAATAGCGCGAGCACGACCGGTCCCTGTTCGTAGAGCTGGCAGATGTTGAGGATCTCGGGACTTCGCTCCTTGCAGGCCGGCACGTTGCCGGCGCCGCCCTCGTGGGCGCGCGTGGCCACATCCGCCTCACCGGAGAGGTTGCCGGTCGCGAGCGGCACGGCGAACGGCGGCACCACCACGCCCGGCGCGATGCCGGTGTTCCCGTTCGGTTTGGTCGTGATCGTGTTGACCGTGATCAGGACCAGGATCACGATCGCCAGCAGCGCGACGTAGCGACCGTATCGCGGCGGCTGCACGACCGGCTGCGAGGGGTCGCGGCGCGCGTCGCGACCGCCCGGCGCGCCGGGAGGCGCGTCGAGCTCGCCGCGCTCAGGCCTGTCCATGGCCCGAGCCGGCCCTGCGGGCCGCGAGCCTCGCCAGGGGCGAGCGTCGGGGCAGTCTGCGGCCCTCCCGCGCGCCGCTGCGCTCGGCCAGCACGAGGGCGGCGGGGAGCGCGACGAGAACGCCGATCAGCGAGACCGTGAGGTCGATCAGGGTCACGAGGCCGAAATCGCGCAGCATGCGGATGTCCGACAGGACGAGCACCCCGAAGCCGAAGATCGCGGTGACGCCGGAGGCCGCGACTGCGGCCCCGGTACGGGCGTAGCTGCGTCGCAGCGCCTGCACCGTGTCGAGTCCCGCGAGGCGCTCCTGGCGATGGCGCTCGGCGAGCAGCACGCTGAACTCGGTCGAGATCGCGATCACGAGGGCGCCGAGCGTCACCGACATCGGGTTCAGGGGCACGCGCAGCGCGAACAGCACGAGCGCCGACCAGCCTGTGGCGAGGACGATCGGCACGAGCGGCACGAGCGCGCGGCGCCGGTCGCCCCGGAAGGCCAGGAGCAGCACCAGCGCGACGGCCGCGAGCCCCGCCAGGAGCGTCTCCAGGCGCCGCCACGGGTCGGCGACCTGCGAGCCGGATTGCGCGGCCAGCACCGGCAACCCGACGAGCTGCGCGCTGACGCCGGCGGGCGGATGCAGGCTCGCGCGCATCTGCTGGATCAGCCGTTGCTGGTCGTCGAGGCTCATCAGGCGGATCCCGAAGGACAGCGTCGCGACCCGGCGGTCGGCCGTGATCACGTCCTGTGAGAAGTACGGCGGCACGGTGGCGAGCAGCGCGCTGATCGCGCCCTGGGTGAGCTTCGCCGGGCTCGAACCCGGCGCGGCCTGTGCCTGGAAGAGGTCGGGCAGGGAGAACGCTGGGCACAGCCGCGCCCGGCCGCAACCGCGCTGCTCGTTGTACCCGAAGCGCGCCAGCACCCGGCGCTGGTAGGCGGTCATCCATTCGATCGTCGCCGGCGAGGTGAGGTCGCGGCCGGACACGAGCACGGCGACTTCGCCGCCCACGCCGGTCCGTCGCTCGAGCGTGTTCAGCGCCCGCAGCGAACCGAGGCTCTGGGGCACGAGCTTCGTGATGTCGGTCTCGACCTTGGTCTGGGTGTCGAGGCCCCAGCCGAGCGCGGCGAGCACGAGCCCGGCGGCGAGCACACGCTCGGGGTGCCGCAGCGCCGGGCCCAGCGCGAAGCCCATCACCGAGCGCGTGAGAGGGTTCTGGCGCAGCAGCTCCCCTGCGCCGCGCCACGAGGTGACAACCCCGGCAGCCACCCGCCCGAGCCTCTGCCCCGTTGCGAGCCGACCGCCTCGCGCGCGGGAGGGCACGAGCGAGAGCGTCGCCGCGCCGGCGGTGAGCGCGCAGAGCAGCGCGACGGCCACCCCGGCGACCAGCAGCAGCCCGAAGCCCCGGACCATCGGCACCGGCGAGAGCAGCAGCACCAAGAACGCCGCGGCGCTCGCCGCCGCGGCCGCCGCGATCGTCGGCGCGCCCGCGGCGGCCGCGCGCTCGATCGCTCCGGCGCGCCCGGCGCGGTCGACGGGCGCGTCGGCGGCGAGCTGCTCCGCCGCGCGCGACTGGAACTGGATCGCGTAGTCGACGGCGAGGCCGACCAGCACGGGCAGGACCGCGATCGAGGCGACGGTCAGGGAGGCGCCGATCGCCGACAGCGCACCGAAGGTGATCGCGGCGGCGAGCACCGCCAGGGCGAGTGGCAACAGCCGCGGGCGGCCCAGGAAGATCAGCCCCAGAGTGCCCGCCATCACGATCAGCACCGCGATCAGCAGCAGCTCGATCGAGCTGGTGATCGATTTCGTCAGATCGGAGACGATCACGGGCTCACCGGTGACGAGGTAGCCTGCGCCGGCGGTCGCGAGCTGCCACTGCGGCATCTGCACCGCTTCGCGAATCACCGCGATCGTGTGGTTGCGGGTGTCCTGCGAGAGCCCGGGGCGCATCCGCACCGAGATCAGCGCCGTGTCGCGGCTCGGGAACAGGTAGGCGAAGCGCTGCTTCGGCGTACCGGCGGGCTTGGAGGAGTCGAACACCACATCTGAGAGGAATTCCTTGTTCTCCAAGCTCGGCGCCGAGGTCAGGCCGTAGGAGAGCGCCAGTGAGACGAGACTCGAGCGGTATCCGGCTTCCGCGACCTTCCGCGCTTCCACGCCCAGCGAGTGAGCTTCAGAGGCGCCGCGCCCCCGCGCGAGCGCTGCGCTGCGCACCGAGCGTTCCGCTTCGGAGCCGCGGGCCGCGGCGCGGGCGTTCAGCCCCGAGAGCTCCTGCTGGATGCGCAGGACCGCCTCGTTCAGGAACGTGCCCGGGCCGAACACGACCTTCACGCTGCCGAGCCGGCCGAGTCGCGCGCAGGGACCGTTGGCGCCGCCCTCGGCCGGCAGGGCCTTCGCCGGCAGCCTTCCCGACAGGCAACCCTCGAGCCCGATCAGGCGCCCGAGGTCGGGGCCCAGGACGAGCTGCTGGAGATCGCCTTGCACGACCACCGCGACGGGCTCTTCGCCGAAGTGCCCGTAGTAGTCCTGGGTACCTCGATACGTGGCGCTCGAGGAGGAGACGAAGCTGCTCGTGGCGGCCGTGGGCTGCAGGCGCAACGCCAGCAGCGCCCCGCCGATCCCGAGCAGCGCGGCGATCGTGAGCGTCAGCCCAGCGCGCCGGGCCGCTGCGGCGGCGAGTTTGCTGAGCAGCCTCGCGCTCGTCATCGCCCGTGGACGCCGCTGGAGCTCGGCCGCGAGGGCCGGGCGCCCGGCCTTACTCCATGCCGAGGGGGCCGATCGACTCGCCCGAGAGGAACTGGCGCACGAACGGGTTTTCCGACGCGAACAGCTCCTGGGCAGGACCGGTCTCGACGATCCGGCCCTTCCACAGCACCGAGATGTGCTCTGCGACGCGGCGCGCGGACATGATGTCGTGGGTGATCACGACGTAGCAGCCGCCGTTCTCGGCATGGATTTCCTTGATCAGCTCGCAGAGCAGCGCCGTGCGCACCGGGTCGAGACCCGAGTCGGGCTCGTCGAACAGCACGATGTCCGGATCCATCACCAGGGCGCGCGCGAAGCCGGCGCGCTTGCGCATCCCGCCCGAGAGCTCGTTCGGCATCTTCTCGTTGGCGTCGCCGAGGCCGACCTCCTTGAGCCGGCGGTTGACGATCTCCGCGATCTCCTCATCGCCCTTCTCGGTGTGCTGGCGCAGCGGGAAGGCGACGTTGTCGTAGAGGTTCATCGACCCGAACAGGGCGCCGTCCTGGAACAGCACGCCGAACTTCTTGCGCAGCTCGAACAGCTCCGCGTCGGGCAGGCTGGGGATCGAGCGGCCGTGGACGATCACATCGCCCTGGTCGGGATAGAGCAGGCCGACGATGTGCTTGATGCAGACCGACTTCCCCGTGCCCGAGGGTCCGAGGATCATCGAGATCTTGTTCTCGGGCAGACCCATGTTGAGCCCGCGCAGCACGTGGTTGCGCCCGAACGACTTGTGGACGTCGATGAATTCGATCGCGTCGGGCTCCTCGGTCGGACGGATCGTGCCCGTGTGGTAGGCGAACTCGTCCTCGCCGTGCGGCCGGTCGCGTTCGCGCTCGACCCTCAGCTCCGTCGTCGTCTTGTCGTGACCGTCCTGCACAAGGGGCACCTCGGCGTCATGTGCTTCGACCTGGCTGAAGGTGGGCACCGACGGCTCGCCGCCGGGCGTGCCGGCGCCGTCTCCCTGCCCGGGGATGTCCTGCCGCTCGTCGCTCACGCGCTCACCCGCCGATCGGCGCGCGCGGGTTGGCGCCCCAGAAGATCTGGGTTCCGAGCATTCCGATCACGTGGACGAGGACCAAGTTCAAGACCATCGACTTCGCAGTCGCCTTGCCGACCCCGACGGGGCCGCCACTTGCGTTGTACCCGTAGTAGCAGGCTACGAGCACGATCGCGGTGGCCATGAACATGGCCTTGATCAGGCTGTATAGGAAATCGGGCGGATTCTGGAACTGCCAGAAGATCAGGAAGTAGCCCCCCGAGGAGACGTAGCCGATCTGATCCACCACCGCGATGTAGGAGGCCAGGAACGCCGCCCCGATGCCGGCGATATACATGAAGGGGAGCACCAGCCAGGAGGCCAGCAGCCGGGTCGCGCAGAGGAACGTCATCGAGTTGATTCCCATCACCTCGAGCGCGTCGATCTCGTCGGAGATGCGCATCGCGCCGAGCTCGGCCACGATCCCGGTGCCGACCTTCGCGGACATCATGTAGCCGAACGCATAGGGGGTGATCTCACGCAGGTCGCACCAGGCCGTGAACACCCCGGAGTACGCCGGCGCACCCTGGGCGGCGGTGAAGTAGGCGCCCTCGATGCCGCATTGCAGCCCGAGGATGAACATCAAGGTCCAGATGATCGTCGTCGAGCCGACGATCAGGATGCCGCACTGGCGCAGCGACTCGCCGAAGAAGCGGAATACCCGCAGCCCGTAGACGTCGCGGACGATCGTGCCGGTGAAGCGCCCGATCTCGCCGGTCGCCTCCAGCCATTCGCGGGGCATCGCGAGGAGCTCGTTCATTTGATGATCAGGATCTGGGGGTGTGTAGCGAGCAGCGTCTGGGTGAAGACGTAGTCGAAGGAGAAGATCGCCGTGAAGGCGAGCACCACCGCCTCGTTGACCGCGCGCCCCACGCCCTCGGCGCCACCTGAGGCGGCCATGCCCTTGTAGCAGCACACGATCGCGATGATCGCGCCGTAGATCGTGGTCTTCAGCACCGAGCCCCAGAGGTCCGTCGTCGAGGCGTTCGCGAACAGCGTCGCCCAGAACGGCCCGAGCGCCTGCCCGTTGACGAGCTCGGCGATGATCCCGCCGAAGATCCCGAACAGCAGCGCGTAGATGTCGAACAGGCCGGTCACCAGCATCAGCGCGAGGAAGCGGGGGACGACGAGGTTCTTGACAGGGTCGACACCGAGCACCTGCAGGGCGTCGAGCTCCTCGCGCACCTTTCGTGCGCCGAGGTCCGCCGTGATCGCGGTGCCGGCCACACCGGCGACGACGATCGCCGTCACGCTCGGCCCGATCTCACGCACCGCGCCGAGCACGAAGAACCCGCCGAGGCGGTCGAGCGCGCCGAAGATCGTCAGGAAGTTCGCGGCCTGTAGGCCGGGAGCGGCGTAGCAGATGCAGACGGTCGAGACGAGCAGCGGAAACCAGCACAGCCGCAGCGCGAACAGGAACTGGGAGACGAACTCGCCGCCGTAGGGATAGGGCGGACGCAGGGCAGACCAGATGGTCTTGCCCGTCAGGATCATCATGTCCCCGAATTCCTCGAGCAAGTGCCGTGCGGATGGGAAAACCCGCTCGGCCACGCCACGAACCATCTCTGCTTGGCCCTCCCTCGGGTCGCAATCGGTGGTCGCGGTAACTCTACGCCATGCATCGACAGGGTGCCACCACCGAAGCCCGCGCGCCCACTGGTAATGTGGCCCGATCGTGAGGGCGAGAGGGAGAGCCTTCTTGGCGAGCGTCGCCTCTGCGCGCGGCGTGCCGCGGGCACCCCTGGCGCTGCTCGCGCTCGCAGCGGCGGCCGTGCCGCTCGCGGGCTGCGGCGGAGGCGTGCCGGCGACCGCCGGCGAACCGGCTCACACCTTCCCCGTCAAGGTCGCGGTCGCGAGCTTCCCG
The DNA here is from genome assembly GCA_036394235.1 of Solirubrobacteraceae bacterium. Classification (GTDB taxonomy): domain Bacteria; phylum Actinomycetota; class Thermoleophilia; order Solirubrobacterales; family Solirubrobacteraceae; genus Palsa-744. The sequence goes on from DASWFM010000190.1 coordinate 17,783, forward strand.
GCCAAGCAGTCGGTCTCCACTCCGGAGCGCCTGCGGATCACGGTGCAGAACCCCGGCGACCGCACAATCCCCAACGTGGCGGTGACCGTCGACTCGTTCAACTACGCCTCGAACTACGCGGGCCTCGCGGCGAACAAACGGCCGGTTTGGGCGATCGAACAGGGCCCCGGCCGGCCGGCTAGGCCGCCCGTCGAAACGCAGGAAGTCAGCACGCCCGGCGGGGGCCAGACCGCCTACGTGAACACCTGGGCCCTCGGCGCGCTCTCACCCCGCCGCCAAACGACGTTCGTGTGGCACGTGGTCCCGCTCAAGAGCGGCTCCTACACGGTCCACTACTCCGTGGCGGCGGGCCTGGCAGGCAAGTCGAAGGCGCTGCTGGCGTCAGGGGGACCCGCGAGCGGGCAGTTCGCAGTGCAGATCGCGGGCGCGCCTGCGATCACCCGCGTTGAACCGAACGGCAAGGTAGTGACGGGCGCCTACCCGCCTTCGCCGTAGGCGCAGGCAGCGCGCGCGGCCCGCGCAAGTTTGGCCCAATGTCCAAGAATCGCCGCGGCGCTTTCGCCAATCGGTGACCCCTTTCCGATCGCTTGCGATTACGATTGACGAGGTTCCGCGCTCGAGGGGCGCGTGCCCATGCGACCTTCAAGGCCGGCACGGAGCGCCGGCCGACCTTTCAGGGCCGGCAGGGAGCGCCGGCCGATCACCGTTTATCACCCCCAGGAGGGATTCGACCCCGCCATGCCAAGGACTCGCCAGCACAACGTAACCGCCGCGCAGTGGAGCGCCAACGGAACCGCGCTCGGCGCGATCGACCTGACCGTCGCCGACAACCAGGTGTTCGGCGCCAACGTCTTCTCCCCCGCCGTTCAGCGCAGCCGGCTTCCCAAGCACGTCTACAAGGCGCTGCACCGCACGCTCGCCCGCGGCGAGGCGCTCGACACGACGCTGGCCGACTCGGTCGCCCAGGCGATGAAGGAATGGGCCATGGAGAAGGGCGCCACCCACTACACGCACTGGTTCCAGCCGCTGACGGGCTCGACAGCGGAGAAGCACGACTCGTTCTACGCCCCCGCCGGTGACGGCACGGCGATCGCCGAGTTCTCCGGCAAGGAGCTGATCCAGGGTGAGCCGGACGCATCGTCGTTCCCGACGGGCGGCATCCGTGCGACCTTCGAGGCGCGCGGTTACACCGCCTGGGACCCGACCTCCCCCGCCTTCATCCTCGAAAACCCGAACGGGGCGCTGCTCTGCATCCCGACGGCCTTCGCCTCGTGGACCGGCGAGGCGCTCGATCAGAAGATCCCGCTGCTGCGCTCGATGGACGCGCTGTCCGGCGCGGCGGTTCGCGCGCTCGAGAAGATCGGTGTGGAGGGCGCCGCGCGCGTCTTCACGACGATCGGCTGCGAGCAGGAGTACTTCCTGATCGACGAGCAGTACTACTTCGAACGCCCGGATCTCGTGACGACGGGCCGCACCCTGTTCGGCGCCAAGCCCCCGAAGGGACACGAGCTCGACGACCACTACTTCGGATCGATCCCCGAGCGGATTCTCGCCTGCATGCTCGAGGTCGAGCTGGAGCTGGCGAAGCTCGGCGTCCCGATCAAGACCCGTCACAACGAGGTCGCGCCGAACCAGTACGAGGTCGCGCCGATCTTCGAGAACTCGAATGTAGGCGCCGACCACCAGCTGCTGACGATGCAGACGCTCGAAAACACCGCCCGGCGCTATGGCCTCGTGTGCCTGCTGCACGAGAAGCCCTTCGCCGGCGTCAACGGCTCGGGTAAGCACAACAACTGGTCGATGGGCACCGACACGGGCCTGAACCTGCTCGACCCCGGCGACACGCCGGCCGAGAACCTGCAGTTCCTGTTCTTCTGCGCCGCGGTGATCCAGGCGGTCAACAAGCACCAGGCGCTGCTGCGGGCGTCGATCGCCAGCGCCGGGCAGGACTTCCGCCTGGGCGCCAACGAGGCGCCCCCCGCGATCATCTCGATCTTCCTCGGAGCCGAGCTCGAGAAGGTCTTCACGGCGATCGCGAGCGGCAAGGTGCAGGCCTCCAAGCCGGGCTCCTTCCTCGGGCTCGGCACGCCCGTGCTGCCGCCGCTGCCGCTCCACGGCGGCGACCGCAACCGGACCAGCCCGTTCGCCTTCACGGGCAACAAGTTCGAGTTCCGGGCACTCGGCTCGAGCGGCTCGCCCTCGTTCCCGAACACGGTCCTGAACACGATCGTCGCCGAGTCCGTCGACGACCTCGCCGAGAAGCTCACCACGGCGCTCAAAAAAAGCGGGGCGACCCTGGAGAAGGCGGTGACCGCGGTCGTCAAGGACGTCTGGGCGAACAACAAGCAGATCATCTTCGACGGCGACGGCTACTCCGAGGCGTGGCACAAGGAGGCGGCCAAACGCGGTCTCGCCAACCTCAAGACCACCGTCGAGGCCCTGCCTTGGCTGACCAACAAACAGACCGTCGCGGCCTTCAAAAAGTACAAAGTGCTCTCGAAACGAGAGCTCGAGTCACGCGAAGAGGTCTTCACCGAGCAGTACGTCATCACCATCAACATCGAGGCCGAGACGGCTGCCTCGATCGCGCGCACGATGCTGCTGCCGGCGGCGATCCGCTATCTGAACGAACTGAGGGAGGGCGGCCTGGACGAGCTGATCGACGAGGTCGAGCCGGTCGTCAAGGAGTTCCACTTCGCGCTACGCAAGCTCGAGGATGCGAACCTCGCCGAGAACCACCCCGACGAGGTCCACAAGGACGCCACCTACCTGCGTGACTCCGTCATCCCCGCGATGGACGACGTGCGGGAGGTGGCCGACCGCCTCGAGAAGCTCGTCGCCGACGACCTCTGGCCGCTTCCGAAGTACTCGGAGATG
>DASWFM010000191.1:0-2358 GCA_036394235.1 Solirubrobacteraceae bacterium
CCTGCGCTCAGGGCCACGGCTTCCTCGATCGCCGCAATGCCGCGGTCGGGATCGATGAGCGCGAAGGGGCGAATGAGGGAGCTGAGCGCGTGGACTCGAGCGGAGGTGAGACCGCCGGCGGCCGCCCGCTCGGCCTCCGCCTCGTACGCGCGCGCGGACTCGACCATCGCGCCGAGCCAGTAGTGAGCGTCCCCGATGCGGTCGAGCAGCTGGATCCGAAGCTCGGTCTGGCGCTCCACGGCCACCCTCGGCACCAGCGCGAGCGCGTGTTGCAGCACTTGGATCGAATCACGGTAGGCGAACCGGACGGCGGCGTTCTCGGCGGCGAGGATCAGGTATCCGATGGCGCGATCGTAGTGCCGTCCGTTCTCGAAGTGCAGCGCGATCTCGGCCGCCAGCTCCTGCTGGCCGGGCCGGCACAGCACCTCGAGCCGCTCTCCGACAAGGCGATGCAACCGTGATCGGCTCACGTCCGAGAGGCGCCGATACACCGCCTCGCGATAGAGGGCGTGCCGGAACTCATAGTGGGCGGACACGGTTCCGTTGGCGAGCTCCTGAAACCCGGCGGCCCGCAGGAACTGCTGGCGTTCCGCCAGCCGTTCGCAGGCGTTTTCGATCTCGTCGGGCGTGAGGTCCGGCTCCGTCGTGAGCACCCACACGGAGAAGCGATCACCTGCGACGCTCGCATGGCTGAGGATGCGCTGCTCGGCTGCGCTCAGCAGAATGAACTGCGCCTCGAGCATCTGCTGCAGGGTCGCCGGCACCGCCGGCGCAACGGCGCTCAGAGGCCTGCTCAGGGCCCAGCGTCCACGCTCCTCGACGATCACGTCATGATCGACCATGTCCCGCACGATGGCCGTCATGAAGAGCGCATTCCCGCCCGAGTGGCGATGGATCAGGCCGGCGAGACCCGGCGGGAAGTCGGCGCGCGGGAACTCGGCGAGGAGATAGTCCGCGACATCCGAGTCCCCCAGGTGTTCGAGGGCCAGCTCGGTGCACAGACGATGGACGAGGAGATCCTCCTTGAGCACCTTCAACGGGTTCTCCGCCACCACGACGTCGCCCGGACGGTACGTGCAGAGCACCACGAGCTTCGCCGGTCCGCGCCGCCGGGCCAGCGCCGAGATCACGTCGAGGGTGGAGAGATCGACCCAGTGAAGGTCTTCGAGGGCGAGGACGAGCGGGTCGGCGGCGGTGATCGCTTCCAGGGCTTCGCAGATCTCCCGCACCATCCGCTCCCGCGTCGTCCCGATCGTCTCGCGGTGCAGCGCCTCTCGCGTCTCCCTCTTCACCAGCGAAGGAAACTGGACGAGCCAGGTCGGTGCACATCGGACCAGCGCCGCCACCGCTCGATTGCGCTCGGTCTCGCGCAGCAGGTGACCGAGCGCTTCGAGAATCGGGTAGTACGGCTCCTTGCCGCCGAAGCCCTCGACACACTGCCCGCCCGCGATGCGAAGGCTCGCCCGCTCGGCGGCACGACGCTGAAAGGCCTCGACGAGCGTCGTCTTCCCTACGCCGGCCTCGCCCGTGACGAAGATGACCTGTCGGTGACCTCGCCGCGCCTGCTCGAGACAGGCCTCGAGCAGGGCCCGTGGAGCATCGCGGCCCACCATGGTCGCGGCCCTCGCGGGCAGGCTGGAGGGCGTGTCGCTGCTTGCCTCGAGCACGGGCGCGACGAACTGATAGCCGCGCTTGGGAAAGGTCTCGATGAACGTCGGCCTGTCGGATCGGTCGCCGAGGGCCTTCCGGACTTCTAGGACGTACTTCTTGACGACCTCAGGATTGACGTGAGTCTCCGGCCAGACGGCCTCCAGGATCTCTTCCTGTGTCACCAGCCGATCGGCATGCTGGACCAGGAAGCGGAGCACGTCGAACGCCTTCGGCGTCAGCGTCACACGCTCGTCGCCGCGCCACAGACGGTGGTTGATCGGGTCGAGCCGGAATGCGTGGAATTGCTTCATCGCGCGATGATCCGCGCTCGCTCCCCGAGTCGCCGTGTGTGCACCGGAGCCCTCGTGCCGTAGTGCACGGCACCACCCTCGTTCGCCCGAGCTGTCCTTCGCCAAAACTCGGCCAGCTGGCAACTCGTTGATCTATCGGTTCTGATCCTGACACATTCCCGCGGCGATGATCACTCTCCTGCTGCAGTTGCTTCGGCTGCTCCCGTTCCTCTGCGGCGGCCACTGCCAGCTCGCGATCGAGAACCTCGCCCTCCGTCAGCAGCTCGCCGTACACAACTGGACGGCGACCCGACCCCGGCTTCGGACGACGGATCGCCTGTTCTGGCTCGCGCTGGCCAGAGTCTGGACCAGGTGGAGGCAGGCCCTCGTGATCGTCACCCCCGACACCGTCCTACGC
>DASWFM010000192.1:0-1523 GCA_036394235.1 Solirubrobacteraceae bacterium
ATCGTGTTCGTCAACAACCGCCGCTCCGCCGAGCGGATCGCGCTGCGGCTGAACGAGCTGGCCAGCAAGGAGCTCGAGGACGACGAGGGCAGCCTGCCAGACGGCGTCGCGCCAATCGAGCTGGCCCGCGCCCATCACGGCTCGCTCGCACGCGAGGAGCGTACGAAGGTCGAGGAGCTGCTCAAGTCCGGCCAGCTGCCGTGCCTGGTCGCGACCTCCTCGCTGGAGCTCGGAATCGACATGGGCGCCGTCGACCTGGTCCTCCAGATCGAGTCGCCCAAGTCGGTCGCCCGCGGCCTGCAGCGCATCGGGCGCGCCGGACACGGCGTCGGCGAGGTCAGCCGCGGGCGCATCTTCCCCAAGTTCCGGGGTGACCTGCTGGAGTGCGCCGTCGTCGCCAAGCGCATGCACGAAGGCGCGATCGAGCCTACCGTCGTGCCCAAGAACGCCCTCGACGTGCTGGCACAACAGGTCGTGGCGATCGCCGTATCCGCCGATCCGGACGGCATCGTCGTCGATGAGCTTCACGCGCTCGTCAAGCGCACTCACTCCTACGCCGAGCTCTCCCGAGAGCTCTTGGAGAACGTCCTCGACATGCTCGACGGGCGCTACCCCTCCAAGGAGTTCGGTGAGCTGCGGGCGCGGATCGTCTGGGACCGCCTCGCGGGCGTGATCCGCTCGCGCAAGGGCTCACGGCAGCTGGCAATCGCCAACGCCGGCACGATTCCCGACCGGGGGCTCTTCGCGGTGACGCTGCCCGACGGCCGCCGCGTCGGAGAGCTCGACGAGGAGATGGTCTACGAGGCTCGGCCGGGACAGGTGTTCCTGCTCGGCGCCTCCACCTGGCGGATCGAGGAGATCACGCGCGATCGCGTGATCGTCACGCCCGCTCCCGGCGCCCCCGGCGCAGTGCCCTTCTGGAAGGGCGACTCGGTCGGTCGCCCGAAGGAGCTCGGGGCCGCGATCGGCGAGTTCTCGAGGTGGGCGGTCGAGCAGGACGCCGAGACGCTTCAGCGCGAGCACGACCTCGACCGGCGCGCCGCTCAGAACCTGCTGGCCTACCTCGTCGAGCAGCAGAACGCAACCCGCGTCCTGCCCAGCGAGAGGACCCTCGTGCTCGAGCGCTTCCGCGACGAGATCGGCGACTGGCGGCTGTGCCTGCTCTCGCCCTTCGGCGGGCGCGTCCACGCCGCCTGGGGGTTCGCCCTGTCCGCGCGCCTCCACGAGCGCTTCGGGCTCGACGCGGACCCGATCTGGACCGACGACGGGATCATCATGCACCTGCCCGACCTCGACTCCGAGGAGGCGGAGTCGCTGCCCTCGGCGGCCGAGCTGCTGATGATCGAGCCCGACGAGGTCGAAGCGGCGGTCGTCGCCGAGCTCGGCGGCTCGGCGCTGTTCGGCGCGCGCTTCCGTGAGAACGCCGCCCGTGCGCTGCTGATCCCGCGGGCCTATCCCGGCAAACGCACACCCCTGTGGCAGCAGCGGCTGAAGGCCCAGACCCTGCTCGAGGTCGCCCGCCG
>DASWFM010000193.1:0-10125 GCA_036394235.1 Solirubrobacteraceae bacterium
TTCCCGCCGCCGCCTCGCGGCGCCCTCGGGAGCGCCCGGTACCCGCCCGTCCCGCCGCCACCCCCGCTCGCACGCCACCAGAGCGTCCCCGCTATCCGCCCCGCCCCGGCGAGCCGGAGCAGCTCTCCTTCGAGGACCCGCCGGCGAGCGAGGAGCGCTGAGCGCGGCGCGGCGGCGCCTATCATTCGCGGGGCATGCACACCACCGAGTCTCCGGAGCCATCCTCCGTCGCCGAGATCGCCGAGGGGCTCCGCTCGGTCGGCTACCTACCCGGCGAATCGACTGCACTGGTCTCCTTCCTGGCCACGAAGCTCGGCAAACCGGTGCTCGTCGAGGGCCCCGCAGGGGTGGGCAAGACGGAGCTCGCCAAGGCGCTCGCGTCCTACCTCGGCAGGGAGCTCGTGCGGCTGCAGTGCTACGAGGGGCTGGATGAGGCCAAGGCGCTGTACGAGTGGAACTACCGCAAGCAGTTGTTGCGCATCCAGGCAGAGGCTGCCGGCACCGGCTGGGAGGCCGTGCAGGACGACATCTTCGGCGAGGAGTTCCTGCTGGCCCGGCCGCTGATGAGCGCGATCGCCTCCGAGCAGCCCGTCGTGCTGCTGATCGATGAGATCGACAAGACCGACCAGGAGTTCGAGGCGATGCTCCTCGAGGTCCTCTCCGACTTCCAGATCTCGATTCCCGAGCTGGGCCGCGTGGAGTCCCGCACCCATCCGCTCGTGCTGCTCACCTCGAACAACTCACGCGAGCTCACCGAGGCGCTGAAGCGTCGCTGTCTGTACCTGTGGCTCGACTACCCCGCACTCGAGCACGAGCTCGAAATCGTCCGCCTGCACGCCCCGGAGCTCGACGAGACAGTTGCCCGGCGGCTCGTCGAGGTGATCGGGATGGTGCGTGACCTCGACCTCAAGAAGCCACCTTCGATCGCCGAGTCGATCGACTGGGCGCGGGCCCTGCTGCTGCTCGGCGTCAAGGACATCGACGCCGAGACCTTCGCCGAGACGATGGCCGTGATCGTCAAGCACCGCACCGACATGGACGTCGTTGCAGAGCGGGTCGGGTTGAAGTTGGACCCACCCGCCCGCACGCCCGCTGATGTCGCCTGAGCGGGGCGCTGACGCAAGCGGCGAGTCGCCGGAGGGGATGCCCGCGCGGATCCTCGAGCTCGGCGAAGAGCTTCGTCGCGAAGGCGTCGCCGTGGGTACCTCGGAGCTGCTCGACGCCTTCGAGGTGCTCGACGAGGTCAGCTGGACCTCGCAGCGGGACTTCCGCGAGGCGCTCGCCGCGACGCTCGCCAAGAGCCAGGAGGACCGTCGCGTCTTCGAGCTGGTGTTCGAGCGTTTCTTCTTCCGGGCCGTCGAGGTGGCGGCGGCCCGCGAGGGGATCACCGAGCAGAGCCTCGCGGAGCTCGGCGAGCTGACAGACGAGGAGCTCGACTCGCTGCGCGAGCAGATCGCGGCGGCGCTGCGGGACGGATCGGAGGGCGCGATGCGGGATCTCGCGCGGATGGCGATCGCGGCCTTCGCGCGTCGCCAGGAGGGCTCGGGGGTGATCGGCGTGGACGTGCAGAGGATCCGCCGAGCGCTCGGCCTGCGCGCCGAGCCGCAGCCCGACCTGCCCCCCGAGGACCCCCGCCACGAGGGCCTGCCGCGCGAGGCGCTGCGCCGCTTCGAGGCGCTGCTGCGGCGGGAGCTCGAGCGCGCCCAGATCGAGCGCACCGGCAACCTGCCGCCTTCGCGTCCCCTCGGCGAGCTCGATCGCGCACTGCCCTCGGGACCGCTCGCCGACCTCGCTGCGGTGCACCGAGTCGTCACCCAGCTGCGCAGGCGCCTGGCGACACAGGGTCTGCAGCTGCGGGGCCATCGCCGCCATGCGCAGGTCGACGTCCGTCGCACGATGCGCGCCTCGCTACAGACCGGCGGCGTGCCCGTGGAGCTGAAGTTCCGGCCGAAGCGACCGAAACGGCCGGAGATCTATGTGCTCTGCGATGTCTCCACGAGCGTCACCTCGGCCTCCGTGTTCTTCCTCTCGGTGCTCCACGCCCTGCATGACACCTTCCGCAAGATGCGCTCCTTCGTGTTCATCGAGCGGATCTCCGAGGTCACGGACATCTTCGAACACGAGCGGAACTTCAAAGCCGTCAGCGAACGCATCTCGACCGATGCCGGCGTCGCGGACATCTCCGGCTACACCGATTACGGCCGGGTGTGGTCGGAGTTCCTCGAGCAGGTCGAGGAGGATCTCCATCCGCGCGCGACCGTGATCGTCCTCGGCGACGCCCGCACCAACGGCCGCGACCCGCGCGCCGATGTCTTCGCGCAGATCGCCGCCCGCGCGGGGCGGACCTTCTGGCTGAACCCGGAGCCGCGGCTGTACTGGAACTACGGCGATTCGGTGATCTCAGCCTATGAGCAGTACTGCACGGCCTTCGAGTGCTGGACAACCGCCCAGCTCGAGGACTTCGTCCGCGCCCTGACCCGCCCCGTGGTCGCCGCCGGGCGCTAGCATCCCCGGCAGCAGAGCGGATACCAGGGGGGCTGGCGGGAAGGCCGGCTGAGATGGCGTCCGGGAGTCAAGCGACTCCCCCGGCGTCGACCCTTTGAACCTGTGGGGTAATGCCCGCGAAGGGAGCGACTTGCCGGCCCAACTGCAACGAGATCCACCGCCCGCCGTGAGGCCGCGCGGACCGCAGGGCGACGTCGTGCTCGACGGCGTCGGGCGGAGCTTCCCCGGGCCCGCCGGAACCGTTGTAGCGCTGGAGCACGTCTCGCTGCGGGTCGCTCCCGGCGAGGTCCTTGCCGTGGTTGGCCCGAGCGGCTGCGGCAAGACGACCCTGCTCGAGCTGATCTGCGGGCTGCAGCGCCCCGACAACGGTTCGCTGCACGGCCCCCCGGCCGTGCTGATGCCCCAGCACGACCTGCTGCTGCCCTGGCTCGACGCCGCCGAGAACGCCGGGCTGGCGCTCCGCATCGCAGGCGCCGGACGCGCCGAGGCACGGAGCCGGGCGGGCGCGATGTTCGCCGAGCTCGGCATCGACGGCTTCCAGCAGGCCCGTCCCGCGGAGCTCTCGGGCGGGATGCGACAGCGCGTCGCGTTCCTGCGCACACTGCTCTCCGGCAAGCCCGTGCTGTGCCTCGACGAGCCCTTCGGCGCACTCGACGCGATCACTCGAGCCGACATGCAGGAATGGCTCGCCGCCGCGCTCGCGCGGGAGCCGCGGACGGTGCTGCTGGTCACCCACGACGTCGAGGAGGCGATCCTGCTCGCCGACCGCTTGCTGGTCCTCTCGCCACGTCCCGGCCGCGTCGTCGCCGAACTGGCCGTCGAGGCGCCGCGCCCGCGCAGGCGCGAGGAGCGCGCCGTCGTCGGGCTGCGCGCCGAGGCCCTCGAGCTGCTCGCCGAGGCGCGGCGATGACGGCCGGCCTGCGCCGCGCGGCGCCCGCGCTGGGGCTCTGCCTGCTGCTGCTCGGCGCCTGGGAGGTGTATGTCGACGCGGGCGGCGTGGAAACGGCCGTGCTGCCCGCCCCCCACGCCGTCGCCTCGGCGCTGTGGCACGGCGGCGGGGTGCTCTGGCACAACTTCGCGGTGACCGCCGAGGAGGTCGCGCTGGGCCTCGCGATCGCCCTCGCCGCGGGCTTCCTGTTGGCCGTGGCGATGCACCTGTGGCCGCTGCTGCGGCGCGCCGTCTATCCGCTCGCGGTCGGCTCCCAGGCGGTGCCGATCCCGGTGATCGGCGTACTGCTGGTGTTCTGGTGGGGCTTCGGGATCTTCCCGAAGCTGCTTGTGATCGCCCTGATCTGCTTCTTCCCCGTGCTCGTCACGACCGCCGACGGGCTCGCCGCCGTCGACCCGGACCAGCTGAAGCTGATGCGCACACTCGACGCTTCCCGCTGGCAGGCTTTCCGCCTGGCCGAGCTGCCGGCCGCACTGCCCGCCGCCCTCAGCGGCGCGCGCATCGCGCTCGCGGTCGGCGTGATCGGCGCCTTCATCGCCGAGGTCGCGACGCCGAGCACCGGCGCCTACCCCGGCCTCGGCCGCCAGATCATGAGCGACGTCAACTTCCAGGTTCCCCGCGCCTACGCCGGCACCGCGATCCTGATCGCCTTCGCCGTCGCCTGCTTCTACACACTGGCGCTCGCCGAGCGTAAGCTGGCCCCGTGGCGCCCCAGACCCCGAGGAGACGCCACGTGAGCATCGTCCCGCCCCGACCCCGACCGCGCTCTCGCCGTCCCCTCACGGCGCTGGCGACGATCGTCTCGCTGCTGGCCTGCGCCGGCGGCCTCGCGGCCTGCGGCTCCAAGCAGGATGCGCTCTCGGCGAAGAGCGCCCGTCGCTTCACCGTGATGCTCGACTTCTTCCCCAATGCCGACCATGCTGCGCTCTACTCCGCGATCGCCCACGGCGACTTCCGCGCGGTCGGCCTCGACGTCGTCCCGGAGACGCCCGCCGACCCCTCCGAACCGCTGAAGCTGCTGGCCGCCGGCCGGGTCGACCTGGCGATCTCCTATGAGCCGGAGCTGATGCTCGCCCGCGACGAAGGCCTCAAGGTCGTCTCGATCGGCGCGCTCGTCCAACGTCCCTTGACGTCGATCATCGCGTTGCCCTCCAAGCACGTCGCCCGCGTCGCCCGCCTGGCCGGCAAGCGGGTCGGCACGGCAGGCATCTCCTACCAGCGCGCGGAGCTGCGAACAGCACTTGAACACGCGAGCGTGGCGCCCTCCTCCGTGCACGAAGTGAACGTCGGCTTCAACCTGATCCCGGCGATGCTGTCCGGCCAGGTCGACGCGACCCTCGGTGGTTTCTGGAACTACGAGGGCATCCAGCTGCGCCTCGCCCACAAGCATCCCGTCGTGATCCCCGTGGACCGCGCCGGCGTACCGAGCTACGACGAGCTCGTACTCGTCGCCCGCGACCAGCAGGCCCGCCGCGATGGCCAGGACCTGCGGGCGTTCCTGCAGGCGCTGACCCGCGGCGAGAAGGAGGTCCGCAGCGATCCCGCCGCGGCAGCCTCGACGCTGCTTCGCGCGAGCCCCTCGCTCGATCGGAAGCTGCAGCTCGAATCGATCAAGCAGACGCTCCCGGCGGCCGTGCCGAGCGAAGCCGGCAAGCCCTACGGCTGGCAGAGCCCCTCGGCCTGGGCGGCCTTCGGGAGCTGGATGTTCTCCCACAAGCTCCTCAAGCGGGACCCCAACATCGGTCTGTCGCCTTTCACCAACGAGTTCCTACCGGGGCAGGGGATCTAGCGGAGGCTTCGCGTCGTCCAGTTTCACGCCGCCGGGTACCTGGGTGAGCAGCAGACCGCCCTGGATTAGGGCGATCGATCCTTGAAAGATTGGACTTGATAATCCAGTTGAGGCGTGCTCTAATGGCTACGCGAAATGGACTGGGCAATCCAGTGTGTGGGTGGCCGTGGGAGCCTCGCGGGAGCGCCGCAGTCCGACACCGAGACAACCGACGGGAGAGCAGGAACATGAGCGAAACGCTCGCCCAGCGGGCCGCAGAGCTCTCGGCCACCGCGGCCACAGGATTGCCGCCAGAGTCCGCAGCGGTGTTCGCCGAGGAGCAGCGCCGGTGGCGCGAGCAGAGCGTGCCGTCCGGGATCGTCTCCGCCGGAGACACGCTCGATGACTTCACGCTCCCCGACGCCACCGGGACTCCTGTCTCGCTCGATGAGCTCTTGGCCGATGGGCCCGCGGTGATCGTCTTCTACCGCGGCGGCTGGTGTCCGTACTGCAGCCTGACGCTGCGCACGTACCAGGCCGAGCTGCTCCCCGAGCTGGCCCGTCACGGCGCACGCCTGGTCGCGATCAGCCCCCAAAACCCCGACCAGTCGCTCAGCACGACCGAGAAGGCCGAGCTCACCTTCACAGTGCTCTCCGACGCTGGCGCCCAGGTCGCGCACCGGTTCGGAATCGCGTACGAGCCGGCGGAGGACGTGCTCACGGCGCAGCGGTCGCTCGGTCTCGATCTGAAAGAGGTCAACCTCGAAGGCGCCACCGACCTGCCGATGCCGACCGTCCTGGTCGTCGATTCGGAGAGGGTTGTTCGCTTCGCGGATACGCACGCCGACTACACGAGCCGCACCGAGGTGGCCGACATTCTCGCCGCACTTGCCGCATTCGACGCGTGATGGAAGCTGCGCTTGAAGGCCGGGTCGCGCTCGTCACCGGGGCAGGCCGAGGAATCGGCCGGGAGGTCGCGCTCGGGCTCGCAGACGCCGGCGCGAGCGTTGCCCTGATTGCCCGCAGCGGCGACCAGCTCGACGCGGTCGCAGCCGAGATCCACGATCGTGGCCGGACGGCGCTCGCCGTCCCGGCCGACGTCGGCAACACGACACAGGCCCAAGCGGCGCTCGCCCGCGCGGTCGCCGAGCTGGGGCCGGTTGAGCTCCTCGTAAACAACGCGGCCGTCGTCTGGCCGCTCGGCCCAACGCCGGACCTCGACCCGGCGGCTGTGACCGCGGCGCTGGCGATCAACGTCCTCGGCCCGATCGTGCTCAGTGCATCGGTCCTACCCGGGATGCTCGATGCCGGCTGGGGGCGCATCGTCAACGTCTCCAGCGGAATTGTCGCCCAGCCGGGCAGCGATGGTCGGTGGCGGCGTGTACGCCGCCACCAAGGCAGCCCTCGAGGCTCACACCCTCAACCTCGCCGCCGAGCTCGCCGACACCGGCGTCACCGCCAACATTTACCGGCCCGGCGCCGTCGACACCGCCATGCAGGAGTGGATCCGCAGCCAGCCGCCCGAGCAGATCGGCGCAGCACTGCACGAGCGCTTCTCCGCCCGCTATGAGCAGGGAACGCTCATCACACCCAAGCAATCGGCCACAGCACTGCTCGCACACCTGCCGGGGGAGGCTTCCGGACAGATCTGGGACGTCAGCGACCAGGCGAGTCTCGCCTGACGCTCACGCCACGACGGGCTCTGTTCGGCAACGCGTAACTCCTCGGGACGATCGCCCAAGGCCTGCTTTTATGGCCGGTGATGGCTCGCATCACTGTCACCCACTTCACCGATCCGGCTTGTCCGTTCGCGTACTCCGCCACGCCGGCGCTTGCGGTACTCCACTGGCGCTATGGCGAGCAGCTCGACTGGCGACTGGTGACGATCGGGCTCTCCGACTCGCCCCGTCGTTACGTCGAAGCCGGCTACACGCCGGCGGCGATGGCGGCCGGGGTGCGCAACCGCTTCCGGCGCTTCGGGATGCCGCTGACCGCCCAGCCGCGCTCGCGGATCGTCGCCAGCTCGCGGGCGTGCCGCGCGATCCACGCCGCACGACGACTGCATCCGGGCCGCGAGGAACAGGTGCTGAGGGCGCTCCAGTTCGGCTGGTTTACAACGACACTGCTGATGGACGAGGACGACGACATCGCCACAGCCCTGTCACGCGTCGAGGAGATCGACGGGGCTACCGTGACGGCGGCGATCGACGATCCAGAGATCGTCGCCGCGTACGAGCAGGACAAGGACGAGACGCGCCAAGCCGCAGGAAGCGCGACCGAGTTCCAGGGCAAGGCCCGTCAGACCGACGGACCGGTCCGCTACTCGGCACCTTCGCTCGTCTTCCGCTCCACCGACGGCCGCCACCTTGAGGCCGGCGGCTTCCAGCCGCTTGAGGCCTATGACGTGCTGATCGCCAATCTCGACTCCACGCTCGACCGACGCGGTCCCGCGGAGGGTCCGCTCGAGGCGCTGCGGGCCTTCCCGGACGGGCTCGTCACCCAAGAGATCGCCGCGATCATGGCTCCGAATAACACCGCGCCTGACGCCCCGGCCACCGAGCAGGCGCTCATCGAGCTTGCCGGCGGCGGTGAGGTGCGCCGCGAGCCACTGGCCGACGACGCGCTGTGGCGAGTAGCGGCCTGAACGCCCTGCGCCGAGCGGGCGCGGGGAGCCGTTACGTCGAGACGGGCGGCGTCGCGGGACCCGGACGCGTGGCGACCGTGGGATGCTGGTCGTCGGTGCCCGTCGCGCCGCTCGCCGGCGGGGCGGGTACGCCGATGACCGTGACGATCGCCGGGTGCTGGGCGTCGGTGTTGGTCGGGTCGGTCATGTGCTCGCCGGTCGCCGCGGTCAGGCGAAGCTGGGCGCTTCCTCGTAGTGGGGAAAGTGGGCCTGCAGGTCGACGGCGAGCTGGATCAGGTTCGCCTCGGAAAACGGCGCGCCGGCCAGCTGGATGCCGACCGGGAGGTGGGTCTTGCCGGAGGTGCCGCCAGGGACGGTCACGACCGGGAAGCCGAGGTAGCTGAACAGGTAGGTGAGCAGCTTCGAGTTCTCGGGGTTGCTCACGGGGCTCGCGAGCTCCGGACTTGACCGCGCCGGGGGATCGGCGAGCGAGACGAGCATCGCCACCGCGTCGAGTTCGTTCTCGGCCAGGGTCGCCTTCCAGCTCGCCTGAAGCGCGGCCCGCTGTCGGTGCAGGGCGAGGTAGTCGAGCGCGCTCAGATGGGACGCCTCGATCAGGCTCAGCATCTGCGCGGCGGGCGGCTTGTAGAGAGCGACCTCACTCGGGTACCACTTGCTGTGATAGGAGAGCGCGTCGGTGTAGAACTCGATCGGCCCGAGCGATCCGAACGGGTCGCCCGGCACCGCCAGTTCGACCAGCGTCGCGCCGAGCGAGGTCAGCTCCTGGAGGGTCCGGGCCAGGATTTCCCCCGGTCCGGCTTCGGGCGAGCCGAGGTTGGTGGGCACGCCGACGCGAGTCCCGGCCAGCGGCGTGGAGCCTTTGCGGGGGAGCGTCGGATACCGGGCGGGCGGGCGCTCGGCGATGTCGGTCGAGGGATCGTTGTCGTCCTCCCCGGCGAGGGCGCTCAAGATCAGGCTGCAGTCGCCGACCGAGCGACCCATCGGGCCGCAGTGATCCAGCGCCCATGCGAGCGGGATGACGCCGTATGAGCTGACCAGCCCGAATGTCGGCTTGATCGAGCTCACGCCGCAGAACGCGGCCGGGATACGGAGCGATCCCAGCGTGTCCGAGCCCAGCGCCGCCGTGACCATGCGCGAGGCCAGCGCCGCGGCGCTGCCTCCGCTCGACCCACCCGTGATCAGCGCCGGGTCCCACGGGTTGCCGCACTGCGGCGTCACTGCGAGAAAGGCGAACTCATCCGTGTGGGTGTGCCCGAGGAGCACCATTCCCGCGCTTGCCAATCGTGCCCAGGCAGTGCTGTCCCCGGTTGCGACGTTGCCCGCGAGCACCTTCGAGGAGGCCGTGACGGGCAGGCCCTTCACGGCATAGAGATCCTTCAGCCCCAGCGGGATCCCGCACAGCGCGGGGGCCGCCTGCCTTTCTGTCCGTGCCCTTGCCAGGCGGGCATCGGCCGCCGCCGCGAGCGATCGCGCGATCTCGGGATACAGCCGGATCCAGGCGTTGATATCGCTGCCCGAGCCTTCGAACGTGACCGAGCCGTTGCGCTGCACGATCCGTTCCTGGCACGCCTGCGCCAGCTCCGCACTCGACAGGAGACCAGCCTGGAGCAGTGACGCCGCTTCGAGGACACCGAGATCCGCCGGATTTGCGTGGCGTGCGGCGATCGGTTTCGGCGCCGGCAACCCGGGCGCGGACTTCGCCGCCGTCGCCGCCGCCGTGCGCGCACGTGCAGGCGATGTCGAGCCAGCGCCTGTGCGGCGGCGTCTCAAGGCCGCCCGACTGAGTGGAGGGTCCAGGAGCGGCACGATTGCAGCGCCGGCAGCGGCGGCGCCGGCGAGGAAGCCGCGGCGGCTCAGCTCAGTCATGCGATGGCCATTACCCACTCGACCGCGTCCGCTTCTAGGCCGCGGTCCAACATATGTCTCGCCGCGTTCGACCCCGGGCTGAAATCTGTCGCGGCGTGCGCAAGCTCACACATCCTTCGTTCCTTCTGTGCCTGCGTGGGCCCTTCGCGAATCGTCGCAAGACTCCTTAGGACCACCATCCGGGCTGCAGCCGCCCCGTCCGCAGCACGAGCGGGCCCGATCTCAGCGCGGCTACACGAACCGCTTGACGAACTCGAGCGCCTTGTCGCAGACCTCGCGCCAGCCGTTGTCGATCGTCAGCGAGTGACCGCGGCCCTCGATCTCGACGATCTCGGTCACGCCGCTGTTGCGGCGCTCGCGCTTGAACGAGGCGTTTGCGATCGCGTGCGGGAC
>DASWFM010000194.1:0-6960 GCA_036394235.1 Solirubrobacteraceae bacterium
CAGCCCGAAGGCCAGCCGCGGGGAGGGCAGCCGCACGAGCCGCTCGCCCGCCCCGCCCGCCAGCCAGCGGCCGGGAGAGACCTGGGCGGGGACGTCGGCGCCCAGCCCCTCGGCGATCGCGAGCAGCGTGGCCTCGTCGCCCAGCCTCGAGGCGGCTCGCGCAAGTCGCAGCGCCGCTGCGGCGTCGGCCGAGCCGCCGCCGAGCCCCGCAGCGAGAGGGATGCGCTTGTCGATCGTGAGTCGCAGCGGCGGCGCCTGCCAGCCGGTGCGGGCTCGAAACTCGCGCAGCGCGCGAGCGGCGAGGTTCTCGTCTCCCGGAACACCTGGGCAGAGCACCTCGTCGTCGAGCTGCTCGCCGGGCGCGGCTTCGAGCACCAGCTCGTCGGCAAGGGAGATCGACTGCATCACGGTCGCCAGCTCATGGCGGCCGTCTGACTCGCGGCGGGGGCCGAGGAACAGGCCGAGGTTGACCTTGGCGGGCGCCAGCGCCCGCAGAGGCGTCAGGGTGCTCACAGGCCGAGAGTTCCCGCCAGCGAGCGGAAGTCCTCCGGCGTGAGGCGCTCGGCCCTGGCGTCCGGCGGATGGCCGAGCGCGGTGAGCGCCGCGCGAACGCGCTCACGATCGCCCTTCGGGAGATCACCGGAGAGCACCAGCGAGCCGGCCAGCGTCTTGCGGCGGTGGGCGAACGCCCCGCTGACGAGCCGGCTGAGCGCCTGTCCCTGCTCGCCCGAGAGGCTCTGCCCGGCAGCTCCGGAGCGCCGGCGCATGCCCACGAGTACGGAGTCGACGTTCGGCACGGGGTGGAAGACGGTGCGGGGAACGGACCGCAGCACGCGCACCTCGCAGGCCAGTTGGGCGAGCACCGAAGGCACCCCGTAGTCGCGCCCTCCGGGGGTCGCGGCGAGACGCTCGCCCACCTCCCGCTGGACCATCGCGACCCACAGGCCCACTCCCGGCAGCTCCTCGACGGTGCGCAGCAGGGCGCCCGCGGCGATCCCGTAGGGCAGGTTCGCGACGACCTTCGACGGCGCGGGGGCGATCCCGGAGAGCGGCAACGTCATCGCATCGCCCCAGTGCACCGTCACGTTCGGGTGGGAGGCGGTGGCGTCGAGCAGCGCCTCCCTCAGGCGTTCGTCGATCTCGATCACGTGAACGTGCGCGGCGCGCTCGGCGAGGTGCTCACTGAGCACGCCGAGCCCGCCGCCGATCTCCAGCACCACGTCGTCCTCCCCCACCTCGGCGGCCCGCTCGATCACGCCGAGGATGTTCGAGTCCACGAGGAAGTTCTGGCCGAGCTCCCGATCGGGTCGCACGCCGAAGCGGCGCATCCGCCGCAGGCTGGGTTGCACCGGCGCGTCGGCCACTGCCGTCACTCGCCTGCCCCCGCCGGGTTCCCCTCCGCCCGGTTCCCCTCCGCCGGGTTCCCCTCCGCCGGGTTCCCGTCCTCCGGGGATGGCCATCCGAACACGCGGGCGCCGTTGGCCTCCACCGCCGCGCCCAGCTCCTCGTCGCCGATGCCGCGCAGAGCGGCGATGAAGGACAGTGTGTGCGCGACGAAGGCCGGCTGGTTGGGGTGCTTGCGAACGGCCTGGGGGCTCAGGTAGGGGGCATCGGTCTCGACCAATAGGCGCTCGAGCGGCACCTCCCGAGCGGCCTCGGCGAGATCGGCGGCGTTCTTGTAAGTGACGTTGCCGGCGAAGGAGATCGCATAGCCACGCGAGACGCACTCCGCGAGACGGTCCGGCATCGAGAAGCAATGCATGACGACGCTCACGCCCTCGGCTTCGGAGGCGAGCTGGTCGAGCGTCTCGCTCTCGGCGGCACGGGAGTGGATCACGAGCGGCTTGGCGGTGGCGCGCGCAAGGCCGATCTGCGCAGCGAAGGCGCGGCGCTGGTCCGGCGGCGGCGTCTGATCGCGATAGAAGTCGAGGCCGGTCTCGCCGATCGCCACGCAGCGCTCGTGGGAGGCGAGCGCCTCGAGCTCGGCGAGGTCGGCGTCGTCGAAGCCGCGGGCCGCATTGGGGTGGCGACCGACGGCGGCATACACCTGGGGGAAGTCCTCGGCGGCGGCGAGCGCCGCGCGGCAGGAGGCAGAGTCGATGCCGACGGTGACGATGCGCCGCACCCCCGCCGCATCCGCGGCGGCGACGAGCTCGGCGTCCGGGGGCTCGCAGAGGTCCAGGTGGGTATGCGAGTCGATCACGACGGCTGCGGGGCGGCGGCGTCCTTCGGGAACAGCGCAGGGATCGCAGTGACCCGCTCGATGCTGCCGCTGCCGAAGGCCGCGCCGACGAGCGAGGTGTCGGGCGCGCCGAGCGCCTCGAGCAGCTTCTCCGCCGAGGCGGGCAGGTACGGCCACAGCAGCACGGTCACCGTGCGCAGGCCCTCCGCGAGGTTGGCTAGCACGGCAGAAAGCTCCTCGGCGGCGTCCTCGTCTTTGGCGAGCCTGAAGGGCGCGCGTTCCTCGACGTAGCGGTTCAGTCGCCGCACCCGCTGCCAGATCTCCTCCAGCGCGACGGTCAGCTCGGCACGATCGATCTGCGCCCCGACCTGCTCCGGCAGGCCGGCGAAGTCGACCGCGAGCTCCGGGTCGAGCTCGAGCGGTGCGACGACGCCGTCGCGGTAGCGCAGCAACATCGAGATCGTCCGGTTCGCGAGGTTGCCGAGCTCGTTCGCCAGCTCGGTCTCGTAGCGCAGCTCGAAGGCGGCCGTCGAGACGGAGCCGTCCTGGCCGAAGGAGACGTCGCGGAGCAGGTAGAAGCGAAGCGCGTCGGCGCCGAAGCGGTCGATCACCTCGAAGGGGTCGAGCACGTTGCCCAGCGACTTGCTCATCTTCTCGCCTTCCAGCAGCAGATAGCCGTGCACGAACATGTGCTTCGGAAGCTCCAGGCCGGCGGCCAGCAACAGCGCCGGCCAGTAGACGGTGTGGAAGCGCAGGATGTCCTTCGCGATCAGGTGGTAGTCGGGGGGCCACAGCCGAGCTGTCAGGTCTTCCCCCTCGCGCGCATAGCGCAGCGCCGAGTAGTAGTTGAGCAGCGCGTCGAACCACACGTAGAAGACGTGCTCGTGGTCCCACGGGACCTGCACGCCCCAGGTCAGCTTGTGGCGGGTCAGGGGCACGTCGCGCAGGCCCGAGCGGATGAATGACAGCGCCTCGTTGTAACGCGTACGCGGCGCGACGAAGTCTTCGCGCTCCGCGTAGAGCGCTTCGAGGCGATCCTGGAAGTCGGAGAGCCTGAAGAAGTAGTTGTCCTCCTGCTCGCGGGTCAGCTCGATGTGGTGAATCGGGCAGCGGTTGCCCTCGTCGATTTCGTTGTCGGCCTTGAAGTCCGCACAGCGGGGGCAGTACCAGCCTTCATAGGTGCCTTTGTAGACATAGCCCGCGTCGCGCACCCGGGAGAGCACCTCTTGCACGATCGCTTCATGGGGCTTGTCGGTGGTGCGGATGAAGAAGTCGTTGCTCGCGCCGAGCTGCGGCGCGAGCGCGCGGAAGCGCTCGGCGTTGCGGTCGGCGAGCTCCTGGGGCTCGACGCCGAGCGCGTGGGCGGCGTCGGCGACGGGCTCGCCGTGCTCGTCGGTGCCCGTCAGGAAGAACACCTCTTCGCCGCGCTGGCGGTGGTGGCGAGCCATCACGTCGGCGGCGATCGTCGTGTAGGCGTGCCCGAGGTGGGGAGCCGCGTTGACATAGTAGATCGGTGTCGTGATGTAAAAGGACATCGCCTCGAGGCAGGCTATCCGTCCCCGCGGGTCAACTCCCTGTACAGCTCGTTGGCGCCGAGTCCCGTCAACTTCGCGACGGCCGAAGCCGCCGCTCGCGGCCGCGCGCCGGCGTCGATCAGCTCGCGTACCGCCTCGAGCGCCGGGCCGAGCGCCGCCTGCCGGCTGGGGGCCGCTCCGATCACCAGCGTGATCTCCCCGCGCGGCGCCTCACGGGCGTAGCGCCCGGCCAGCTCTGCGGCCTCGCCGCGGAGGACCTCCTCGTGGAGCTTCGTCAGCTCCCGGCAGACGGCGACCGGCCGTTCGGGGTCGATCTCCGCGAGCACGCCGAGCGTCGCGCCGAGCCGGCGCGGGGACTCGAACGCGACGAGCGTCTCGCGCGCGTCGCCGAGCAATGCGGCGAGCTCGCCGCGCTTGCGAGGCAGGAAGCCGACGAAGCACCAGCGCGCCGCGGGCAGCCCGGAGGCGACGAGAGCGGTCAGCGCTGCGCTCGGCCCGGGCAGCACCTCGACCGGCAGCGCCTCGCGCAGGCAGGCCTGGATCAGCTCGTAGCCGGGGTCCGAGACGAGAGGCGTGCCGGCGTCGGTCACGAGGGCGACGCGTTCGCCGGCGCGAACCCGCCCGGCGAGTGCAGGCGCTCGCGAAGCTTCGTTGTGCTCGTGGAGGCTCACGAGCCTGGAGGCGTCGATTCCGTGGCGATCGAGCAGAGGCCGGGTGTGGCGGGTGTCCTCGCAGGCGATCACGTCCGCGCGGCCGAGCTCCTCGAGTACCCGCAGCGTGATGTCCTCCATGTTTCCGATCGGAGTGGGACAGACGAGCAGGCGCCCCACCGGCGCCTCGGGGGCGGTCATGCGGCAAATATAAGGTCCTGTATATGAGTTCCGACCGCGAGCAGCCGGGTGGGCGGGTTCCGTACACCCGTTACCGCGCCAAGCGCAGGCTGCTCGGCGGCGGCGGCGGCGAAGACGAGCTGGACCGTCCCGGCGCCTCGACACGCTCGGCCGCGCCGGCCGGAGCTCCGCCGGCCGCCCCCGGTGGGCCGCGCCGCCCGGTGCCGCCGGATGCGCACGAACTGCGCGAGCGCGGCGCTCGCGGACGCCGGCCGCGGAGGCTCCCGGGACTGGCGGGCTGGCGACGCTTCGCGACGCGCAAACGAATCGTCCTCGGCGTTGTGGGCCTGATCTTCGGCTGGATCGTGCTGGCACTCGTGCTGTTCCTGATCAGCTCCCATTTCGAGCGCACGTCGATCCAGGGAGATGTGGGAGGCGTGCTCGACTCCGCCGGCAGCCCGCTGACGTCGGCCAACAACATCCTGCTGCTCGGGTCCGACCGGCGGCAGAAGAACAGCAAGGAACCGGGCGCCGAAAAGAGCGGCTTCGGGCGTTCGGACTCGATCCTGCTGATCCGCACCGGAGGAGGGCATGCTGCGCGTCTGTCGATCCCGCGGGACACGGTCGTCGAAATCCCCGGCCACGGCCTGCAGAAGATCAACGCCGCCCATGAGTTCGGCGGCCCGAGGGAGTCCGTCGAAGTGATCAAACATTGGCTCGGCGTCCCGATCAACCACGTGATCGAAGTCAACTTCGAAAACTTCCCGGCGCTGATCGACGCGATGGGCGGCGTCGACTACAAGGGCGGCTGCATCATCTCGCGACTCGACGGGGGCTTCTCTCAAGGCGGCTATACGCTCCGGCTGCCCGCGGGCACGCACCACATCAACGGCAAGCAGGCGCTCGCGATCGCCCGCACCCGGGAGAACCTATGCGCGCCGAACGAGACCGACCTGCAGCGCGCCGAACACCAGCAGGCGCTGTTCAACTCGGTGAAGCACCGGCTGTTGTCCTTCTCGAGCTTCATCCGCCTGCCCTGGATCGCCTGGGATGCGCCGAAGACGGTCATTTCCGACATGAGCGGCCCGACCCTGATCCAGCTGTTGGCGGGCATGGCGTTCTCCGGGACGCCGCAGACGCGCGTGCTGAAGCCGACGGGCGCCACGGTGCTGCCGGGAGGCGGCGACGGGCTGACGGTGTCTGAAGCCGCCCGCCGCGAAGCAGCCAGCCAGTTCCTGAAAGGCTGAGCGTGCTCGCCCGTCAGCGCTTGGAGGCGACGGGCTTCGAGTCCTTCTTCGCCGGCGAGTCGCTCTTCTTCTCGCCGCCCGAGGCGCCCTTCGAGTCCGACTTCGAGTCCGACTTCGAGTCCGACTTCGAGCCGGACTTCGAGTCTGAGCTCGAGGAGGAGTCCGAAGAGGAGCTCTCCGACGAGGACTTCTCGGCCGCGGCGGCCGTCTCCCGGTTGCGGCGGCGCGTGCCGTAGTCGGTGTTGTAGAAGCCTTTGCCCTTGAAGTGCACAGCAGGCGCGTGCAGGACGCGCTCCACGGGAACGCCCGTGTCGGGGTCGACCTTCAGTGTCTCTTCGCTGAAGGACTGCTGAATTTCAAAGGTGGTGCCGTCGGGGCGACGGTACTCGTAGATCGGCATCAGGCGCCGATTATAGGTGCGGGGCACGCGGTCCAACCCAGGCTCGGCGCCGTTAGCACCCCCACCGTCAGTGGATCCGCAGCAGACCGTCAGTCGGTCAGCAGCGCACGAACGGAAGTGATCCCGGCGCCGATCGTGGCCGTGAAGTCGCGGTCCGGCTCGCTGAGCATGCGCAGCGCGAAGCCGTCCCCGAGTGAAAACAGGATCTCGGCGATCGCTTCTGGCTCGGCGTGAAGGTGAAGGACGCCCTCTCGCTGCGCCGAGTCGAGCATCTCGGCGACCTGGTGGCGGGTGCGTCGCATCAGTTCGGCGTACTCGACCGCGATCTCCTCGTTGCGCCGGGAGAGGGTGAACAGCTCGAAGGCGAGGGTCAGGAAGTCAGGGTCCTCGCGGATCGTCTCCTGCAGGTTCTGAGCCATCAGGTCGATGAAGGCATCGGCCGTCTTGGCCGTCGCGAGCTGTTCCTGTAGACGCTCGATACGGAGCTCCGCATCCCGGCGTACGGCCTCGACGAGCAGCTTCTCCTTGGTGCCGAAGTAGTAGTGGAGCAGGCCCCGTGAGACGCCCGCCTCGCGGGAGACGTGGTCGAAGGTCGAACCGGTCGTCCCCCGCTTGGCGACGCTGTGACGCATCGCGTCGATGATGCGCTGGGCCTTCTCCCCGGAGAGCGGACGAGTCGTGGCGCCTGCGGGCGCCTCGAGCTCGTCAGCCTCCTTCGGGCGTGCTTGAACGGCGGTCGCGTCAGCGGCGCTCAACGACACCCGCC
>DASWFM010000195.1:0-12349 GCA_036394235.1 Solirubrobacteraceae bacterium
AATGGGTCAGACGCAAGCGCTAACAAGGATGAAAGCCACCGCCCGGCGCGAAGGAACGGCGCTCCGACACACCGTCACGGTGCGCGATCACCAAGTGGTCGTCGATGAGCTGGTGGCAAAAGGCGGCGAAGACACGGGCCCGGATCCGTTGGAGCTGCTCGCCGTCAGCCTCGCTTCGTGCACCGCGATCACGATGGAGATGTACGCCGCCCGCAAGGGCTGGGATATCGGCCACGTCGAGGTCGACGTCGAGTACAGCCCCGCCGAGCGTGGCTGCCCGACCAAGTTCCAGCTCGTGACGCGGCTCCCGGATGATCTCCCCGAGGACCAGGTCGAGCGGCTGCGCGTGATCGCCGCCAAGTGTCCGGTCCATCGCGCGCTCGACGGTGAGGTCATGTTCCAGGAGCGCATTGAGCGCGTACACCTGGCCGCCTGACCCGTCTGCAGTTCCCCGCCTCACACCGGCCGCCGCCGAGCCGGTCGCGTCCGCCGTGCTCGTTCCGCTCTACCGCGACGGCGACCGAACGCACCTCGTGCTCACCCGCCGCCGCTCGGACCTGCGCCGCCACGCGGGCGAGATCTCCTTTCCCGGCGGCCGCCGCGATGCGGCTGACGCGGACCTCACCGAGACGGCCCTCCGCGAGGCCGAGGAGGAGATCGGGCTGCCCCGCTCGCAGGTGCAGCTGATCGGCGAGCTTCCGGTCACCTCGACCTTCGCCACCAACTACCTGATCCACCCCTTCGTCGCCACGATCCCGGCGGGCGTCGCCTGGGAGCTGTCGCCCAAGGAGGTGGATGCCGTGCTCGAGCTCCCGCTCGAGGAGATCAACGCGGGCCGAACGATCACGACGCTCGAACGGCGCGGCATCACCTTCCAGACCGACGCCTACGTCGTCGGTGAGCACCTCATCTGGGGCGCCACGGCGCGTATCGTCGAGCACCTGTTCGCCCGCCTCACCGACGAAGCCGGTGAGGCCCTCGCGCTGCGTGCGGGCGCGTCCTAGGCGAGCCGCTTGTCCGCCGAGCCGCCCGGCGTGCCGCCGGTGAGAGTCCACCAGAAGTCAGGCGTGAGCCGGCGGGATGCTCGTTCGGGCTACCCGACGACGCGACTCGCGACAGGCGCGAGCAACGTCTCGACGGCCGCGAGCGCCTCTGATGCCCAGGCCTCCACCCGGCGGGGGTCGGCCTCGATCCACGCCACGGGAATCTGGTTGCGAGCCGTGAGCCGCCGCGCGATCCTCTCACCCTCAGCCCGCGCTGCGACCGGACCCGACTCACCTCCCAGCTCATAGAGGAGACCCCGAACTGTCGTGTCGATCGCCTGCGTCAGGAACAGCTCGAGGCGTGTCGTGTGAAGCGCTCTGAGCTCCTCCTCGGAGCCGGCGGCGGTGCCGAGTAGCCAGCACGCGATCGCCACGCCGTCGAGGGCGCCGCGCAGCGTCGCCAGCCGGTCGGGGGTACCGATCCAGCACTCGCCCCCGAGGGCCTCGATCGCGCCGCGGCCCTGCTCCGACCGCGTCGTGATCCGAACGGCGTGCCCCCGGTCGATCAGCCCGCGTGCGAGCTCCCGCCCGCGACAGCCCCCGCCGACGATCATCACCCGTGCCACGACCCGGCATCTTACGGGCGCCGGCGCCCGCCGACTCGGACTCCGAGCAGCTCAGGCCGCGAGCAGCTCAGGCCGCGAGCAGGTCGAGGCGTTCGAGCACCTCGTCACGATCGGTGCCGTGGGCGCGCAGCACGTTGTTGAAGTCCGACCCGTAGACGTCGATCACCGCGACGAGTACGTCTGTCGTCCCGAACCACTTCGCGCCGCGACGGGCCGCCGCCAGCGCCGCAGCGTCGCCGACCCGTACGACGATGTCGCCCGAGCCGGGAGGCCGCTCCGACTCGTCCTGCTCGAGGGGAGCTTCGAGCGGCGCCTCGCTGACGCCCAGGGCCTGCAGCGCTGCGCCGGCCTCACCTTGCAGCCGCAGGATCCGAAGCCAGCGGGCTGCCTCTTCCTCGCGGGAGAGCGCGAACGGGATCGCCGTCGAGGCCATGCCGAGAACAAGCGCGGCATCGAGGTCGGGTGAGGGATGTTCGGTCACAGTGCCACCTCCTGGGTGCGTGCCAATGCGCGCGCACGGAGCGGCGCAACGTTGTCGTGGGTAAGGGTCAGGCTGGGGGTGCCCTCCCCCCTGCGGATCTTCAGGAGCGCGCTGCCGTGGTCGGCGGCGACGGCCCGCGCCGAGCGGAGCGCGCCATCGACCTCGCCCTCCGGCACACCTGCGGCGAGCAGGAAGCGGCGAGCCCGCACCCGCTCCGCCTCGCGGCCGTCGACGACGATCTCCTCGCTCACGATCTCGGGCCGCTGCTCGCCTCCCGAGATGCCGAGCAGGCAGGCAGCCATGTCGTCGGGGCGCCGGTCGGTCTGCTCGCGCACACGGTCGAGCAGCGAGGCCGCAGTCGGCCCCTCGCCGGCGGCGTCGAGCTGCTCGAGAACGTCCGAGAGCCGGCGCTGGCCGAAGAGCTCGCCATCAGTCCGCGCCTCGATCACGCCGTCAGTGTAAAAGGCCGCGAGGGAGCCACCCGGCACCGAGACGACCGTCTGGCGCGTACCCGTGGGGCGCCCGGCGCCGATCGGCGGCGCCGACGCGGCGATGATCTGCGCGTCGGGGGCGAGGCCCGTCAGCAGCGGGTGCGGGTGGCCGGCCGCGGCGTAGGTGAGGAGCCGCTCGCGGGGGTCGTAGGTGGCGAGCACCACGGTTGCGAACGAGCCGCCCAGCTGACGTTCCAGCGCCGGGGCGGCTGCGTGCAACGCCTCCCGCGGGGTCAGCCCCGCCTCGAGATAGGCGCGCAGCGTATAGCGCAGCAGCGTGGTGTGGGGGAGCGCGTCACGGCCGTGACCGGATACGTCGCCGACGATCACCGCGACAAGGCCCTCCGGCAGTGCGAAGACGTCGTAGAAGTCACCGCCCGCGCCCGGGCCCGAGGCGGGCCGGTAGTCGGCCGAGGTCGTCACCGCTCCGAGGCGGCCGGGAAGGTCGGGAAGCAGCGCCGCCTGCAGCAGGCCGACATCCTCCAGCAGCTCGCGGCGCTGCCGGTCGAGCCGCCGTGCTCGCCGCGCGGTGAGGCGTGAGCTGGTCGCGAACGCCAGCGCTGCGCTCGCCAGGATCCCGATCAGAAGCCACAGCGCGGTGGGGATCACGCCGATGATGCGCGTCACCGTCGTCACCAGAGGCGAGCTCCTCGGCGTGCGCGCCGGCCGTGTCGCGCGCTTCGGCCGAGGCGCACTTGCCCTCGCGGCGGGGGTCGCCGCCGCGACGCGTGCGGCGGGCAGCGCCGCTCCGCCCAGGGCGCCCGTCGACCTCGCCGTCCGGCGATGATGGGCCCGCCCGGGGGTGTGGCTCGATTTGGCTGCGCGCACAGCGTGCCTTTGGGGGGTCGTCCGAGCTGATTCGCCCGCCGCCCTCCCTTCGGGGGACGCTGCGGGCGCGAGCCCGATCGAGCTGGCGGTTGCTACGAGCCCCGTTTGGGCTTCGGGAGCGCCGGCGCCCTGCCCGCCTGCTTCGGATTCGCGTTTTTCACGCGCGAGTCGCGCCTGCTTTTCCTTGTAGCTTTCCCGCCCGGACTTGTGGCGCTGTTCTTCGTGCGCCCTGCGCCGTTCGTCCCGTTCACGTTTGCCGGGGCCCTTCGCTTTCGAGGCTGCGGGAGAGGCGCCGTTAGGGACACCCGTCGCGGCCGGGGCCGCTGAGCCCGCCTTGCGGGCAGCGCGTTCGGCTGCCCGTTCGGCGCGCTCCGCTCGCCGCGCTGCGTGCGAGCCCGCGGCCGTGCCGCCGCGTGCCTTGCCGGTTCCCGTAACCGCGGGAGCAGCTTCTTCGCCTTTGGCGACCGGCCCGCCCGTGGCAGCCTCGCGTTCGTTGCGGCGCGCCAGCCGTTCAGCCTTGGGGGTCCTGTCCGGACGTTCGACGGCCGCCGGCGCGGTTCCCCCACTCGCGGAGGAGCCTTCGGCCGGGGCCGAGGCGCCCGCCGCCTTGTGGGCCGAGGCCGGCGGCAGCGCTGCCGCGAAGGCGATCAGGATCGTGAGAGCCAGCGCCAAGCTTGCAGGCGGCGCGATTGGAGCGAGGACACCGAAGCGACGGGCCATCAGCCAGCCGCCGTGGTGCTCCCCTGGACGAAGCCGAGTGCATCTTGCAAGGTCGGGAGGATCTCGAACATGCCGTCGAGGCCTGTGAGTTCGAAGATCCGCAGCACGTTCTCCTCGGCACATGCGATCGCCAGGCGCACGCCGGGGTCGAGTGACCGCTGGGCTCCGACGAGCACGCCGAGCGCAGTCGAGTCGATGAAGCCCACCTTCGAGAGGTCGACGACGACGTGGCGGCTTTCCGTGGACTGCACGTCGGCGAGAGCCCACTTGAGGCTCGGCGCCGAGGCCAGATCGAGGTCGCCCTCGACGCTGAGCAGGCTCGTGTCGTCGGCGAGCTCCTTGCGGGTGACCAGGAAGCTCACGTTACCGGTCTCGGCACTGCCTTGGTTCTGTCCGATGGCCTGCATCTGCGCTCCCTGAGGTCGAGGTGTCGGTGATGCCCCGCCAGGGGCTCAAACGGTCCGCGGCGGGGACTATGCATCGCTTCGGCAGCTCGCCCGACGACTTTAACCGTCTCTGTCAGCGCTCGAACAGGCGTCCGGTGAGTCAGAAACGTGGACCTGCGTTCCGGTTCAAGGCGCGCTGAGGAAGGGCGCGGGACACGACCGGCGGCCGGCTGGACAGGCGGCGAAATAGCTCTCCCGCCCCGGCCAGGGTCCCGCTTGACTAGCATCCTCGCCCTGATGACTGCCCCAGGCGAGATCGAGCCGCAGCGCACCACGGGCGACGTCGTGACGATGGACAAGATCGTCGCCCTCTCCAAGCGGCGGGGCTTCGTGTTCCCCTCCTCGGAGATCTACGGGGGCGTCGGTTCCACCTACGACTTCGGCCATTACGGGGTGCTGCTGAAGAACAACGTGAAGAACGAGTGGTGGCGGGCGATGTTGCTCGAACGCGACGACATCGTCGCGTTGGACTCCGCGATCCTCCAGCACCCTCGGGTGTGGGAGGCCTCGGGCCACCTCGCGGGCTTCACCGACCCGCTCGTCGATTGCCGCACCTGCAAGCAGCGCTTCCGCGCCGACCACCTATCGGAGCTTCAGTGCGGCCTGAAACCCTCCAAGCACCCCGGCGAAACGGAGGAGTGCGACCTGACAGATGCGCGGGACTTCAACCTCATGTTCGAGACCACGATCGGGCCCGTCAAGGAGTCCGGCGCGACGGCTTACCTGCGTCCCGAGACGGCCCAGGGCATCTTCGTCAACTTCAAGAACGTGCTGCAGTTCTCCCGCAAGAAGCCGCCCTTCGGGATCGCACAGATCGGCAAGTCCTTCCGCAACGAGATCACGCCCGGCAACTTCATCTTCCGGACCCGCGAGTTCGAGCAGATGGAGATGGAGTTCTTCGTGCCGCCCCCCGAGGCGCAGATGTGGTTCGAGCACTGGCTCGCCGAGCGCGAGCGCTGGTACGTGGAGCTCGGCATCCGTCCCGACCACCTGCGCCTGCGGGCCCACGAGGCCGACGAGCTCTCGCACTACTCATCGGGCACGAGTGACGTCGAATACCTGTTCCCGATCGGCTGGTCGGAGCTCGAGGGCATCGCCAACCGCGGCGATTACGACCTCACCCAGCACACCGAGTACTCGGGCCAGAAGCTCGAGTACTTCGACCAGGCCAGCGGCGAGCGCTACGTCCCCTATGTGATCGAGCCGGCTGCAGGCGCCGACCGGGCGACCCTGGCCTTCCTGGTCGACGCCTACGACGAGGAACTCGTCGAGCGGGAGGGCGCCGGCGAGGGCGAGACGCGGACGGTCCTGCGCCTGCACCCGCGCCTCGCGCCCGTCAAGGCCGCGGTGCTTCCGCTGGTCAACAAGGACGGCCAGCCGGAGCTCGCCCACGAGCTGCATCGGGAGCTCCGCCGCCGCGTGCAGACGGAGTACGACGCGGGCGGCGCGATCGGCCGGCGCTACCGGCGCCAGGACGAAATCGGAACACCGTTCTGCTTTACGATTGACCACCAGAGTCTCGAGGACCGCACCGTCACGCTGCGCGATCGCGACTCCCTGGCCCAGGAGCGTCTGCCGATCGACGGGCTCGCCGAGGAGATCGAGCGGCGCATCGCTGCGCCCTGGCAGACCCCCAAGCTGAAGGATTGAAAGGAAGCCCGATGGACTTCGACCTGACCGACGAGCAACGTCTGATCCGAGCGACTGCACGTGAATTCACCGACAAGGAGATCGTGATCCAGTCGCGTGAAAACGCCCGTAACCATCACTTCGACCTCGATCTCGTCAAGAAGGTCGCAGACCAGGGCTACCTCGGCGCGGTCGTGCCGCAGGAGTATGGAGGCGCGGGCCTGGACTACCTCTCCTACGGCTTGATCGTGGAGGAGATCGGACGGGGCGACTCGGCGATCCGCACGGTGATCTCGGTGCAGACCTCGCTGGTCTGCTCGGGCATCGTCCGGTGGGGCACAGAGGAGCAGAAGCAGAAGTACCTGCCGAAGCTCTGCTCCGGCGAGTGGCTCGGATGCTTCGGTCTGACCGAGCCCGATACGGGCTCCGACGCAGCCAACCAGCGCACCCGCGCCACCAAGACCGACGGCGGCTGGGTGATCAACGGCAACAAGATGTGGATCTCGATGGCGAACTACGCGAAGGTCGCGATGATCTTCGCCCAGACGGACCCCTCGCTCGGTACGAAGGGGCTCGCCTGCTTCATCGTCGACACCGACCAGCCGGGCTTCAAACCGCAGACGATCGAGCACAAGATGGGACTGCACGGGTCGGACACCGGCTCGATTGCGCTCGAAGACGTGGAGGTCTCCGATGAGGACATGCTCGGCGGCGTCGGCGACGGCTTCAAGGTCGCGATGTCGAACCTCGACTCGGGGCGCTACTCCGTGGCGGCCGGCTGCGTCGGCATCTGCCAGGGCTGCGTCGAGGAGTCGGTGAAGTACTCGAAGGAGCGCCAGCAGTTCGGAAAACCGATCGCGAGCTTCCAGCTCGTGCAGGCGATGATCGCCGACATGACCGTGAAAACGGAGGCCTCGCGGATGCTCGTCTGGCGAGCCGGCTTCCTCAAGGACAAGGGCGTCCCGAACACGCTCGAGACCTCGATCGCAAAGCTCCACGCCACCGAGGCCTCGCTGGAGTGCGCCAACATGGCGATCCAGGTCCACGGCGGCGCGGGCTACGTCGACGACCATCCCGTTGAGCGCTACCTGCGTGACGCACGCGTGACGACGATCTACGAGGGCACCTCGCAGATTCAGAAACTGATCATCGGGCGCCAGATGACGGGCATCAGCGCGATGGTCCCCGCCTAGCCGCGATGGCGGCGGACGCCCCCGGGGAGCAATCGCTTCCGGACGAGCCCGCGCGGATCATCGGCGTGCTCGGGGCGGGCACGATGGGAGCCGGTATCGCCCAGCTGGCCTGTCGCTCGGGCGCTCAGACGCTGCTCTTCGACCCGATCGTGGAAGCGCTCGAGAAGGGTCGTGAGCGCGTCGAGGATGGGCTTCGCCGCGAAGCCGCCAAAGGCAAGCTGAGCCTCGAGGACGCCGCGGCCGCCGCCGCGCGCCTTCAGACAGTCGCCGAGCTCGAGGCGCTGGCGGACTGTGAGCTGGTGATCGAGGCCGTGCCGGAGCGGCTCGAGCTGAAGCACGAGATCTACGGCCGGCTCTCGGAGATCGTCGGCGAGCACTGCGTGCTGGCGACCAACACCTCCTCGCTGCCCGTCACCGCGATCGCCGCCGGCGCCACCCACGCGGAGCGCGTGGTGGGCATGCACTTCTTCAACCCCGCGCCCGTAATGGCGCTGCTCGAGGTGATTGCGGGCGTCCGCTCCGGCGAGGCCGCACTGCGCATGGCACGCGCGACGGGACGTGCGATGGGCAAGACCGTGATCGACGCCAACGACGGCCCGGGCTTCCTCGTGAACAGATGCAACCGTCCCTTCGGTCTCGAGGCGCTGCGCATGCTCGCCGAGCGGATCGCCGATATCGAGACGATCGACCGCATCTGCCGGATGGAGGGCGGCTTCCGGATGGGGCCCTTCGAGCTCATGGACCTGGTCGGCATCGACACCGGCCTGGAGGTGTCGAGGAGCTTCTATGAGCTGAGCTTCGGCGAGCCTCGATGGCGCCCCTCGCCGATCTCCGCCCGCTACGCCGCCGCCGGCATGCACGGCCGCAAGACCGGGCGGGGCTACTACGACTACGGTGCGCTCGCCGGCGGGGGCCGCTACCGGGAGGAGGACCCCGCGCCGCCGGCGCCCGAGCCCGGCGCGGCCCGGGGCGTGCTCGTGGTCTCGGGCGAGGGCGTCCTCGCGGGGGAACTGAGGGCGGCGGCAGCAAAGGCGGGCTTCGAGCTGCGCAGCCCGCACGCGCCGAGCGGCGGCGTGTTGCCCTCGCTGATAATCGAATGCGACCGCGAACCGGCGGGTGAGGAGCTGGGCGGCGGTGCGGGCGAGGCGGCCGAGCGCGGCGCGGCGCGGATGGTGCTGTGCGCTCACGGCTCCCTCAGCGCCCTGGACCCCGCCGGCAGCGCCGTCGGCTTTCACGTACTGCCGAGCTTCGAGCGGTCGGCGCTGGTCGAGCTGACCCGCTCCGAGACCTCTTCGCCCCTGGCGGCCGAGCGTGCCGAGCGGCTGCTGACGTCACTCGGCAAGCACGTCGCGTGGGTCGGCGACGCCCCCGGACTCGTGCTCGGGCGGATCGTCTGCCAGGTGATCAACGAGTCGGCGTTCGCGTTCGGCGAAGGCGTCGGCGAGGCGGCCGACATCGACACCGGCATGGTGCTGGGCCTGAGCCATCCGCGCGGCCCGCTCGAGTGGGCCGATGCAATCGGGCTCGATCACGTGCTGGCGGTGCTGGGGGCGCTGCACCGCGAGTACGGCGAGGAGCGCTACCGCCCCGCGCCGGCGCTCCGCCAGCGGGTGGCGGCGGGGCGCACCGGCCGCGGCGCCGGCGGTGGCTTCTTCGACTACCCGAGCTGAGCGCCTCACACGGCAGCGATCGGCGACGTTAGGAGACCGTGAGCAACTCGCTCCCGCCGTTTCAGCGCTTCCTCGACGCCAACCGCGACGCGGTCTGGCGGATGCTGGTCGCATCGGTCGGGCGGGACGAGGCCGAGGACTGCTTCCAGGAGACCTTCATCGCCGCGTTGCGGGCATACCCGCGGCTGCGGGCCGGCCGGCGTGAGCACAATCTCAGGGCCTGGGTCCTGACGATCGCGCAGAACAAGGCGATGGACGCGCACCGCTCGAGGACGAGGCGGGCGCTGCCCGTGGCCGATCCAGACACCGGCGCGGCGCCGGGCCAGGACGGCGGGCCGGTCCGCGACGAGGCACTCTGGCGGGCCGTTCAGCAGTTGCCCGGGCGGCAACGCTCGGCGGTCGTGCTGCGTTTCGTCGGGGACCTGTCCCATCGCGACATCGCGGCGGCGATCGGCTGTTCGGAGGAGGCGGCGAGGCGCTCGCTGCACGAGGGACTCAACAAGCTGAGAAAGGCGGTGGCGACATGAGCGTCGAGGGCAGAAAGGCTGGACCGAGCATCGAGCGGGCGCTGCGCAGCGGCGACCCGGCGGGGCCGGGCACCGACGCGGCGTCGCGAGCTCAGGCGCGGGAAGACGCGGCGCTCGCCGCCGCACGACTGGCCGCACGCGCCGCGGCCGATGGGCTCGCGGACATCGCATACGCGCAGCTCGATTCTCCGCTCGGCACGCTGACCGTCCTGAAGACCAAGCGGGGCCTCGTGCGATTGGCGTTCCCCGAGGAGCCGCTGGAGGGAGTCCTTGAGCGGATCGCCACGCGGATCTCGCCGCGGATCGTCGAGGCGCCGGCACAGCTCGATCTCGTCCGGCGCGAGCTGGAGGAGTACTTCGCCGGGGAGCGGCGGCGCTTCGAGCTGGCCCTGGACTGGTCTCTGACGGGTGGCTTCACCAGGCGTGTGCTCAGAGCCACTGCGGCGATCCCCTACGGCGGGGTGCTCTCATACGGGCAGGTCGCGGGCAACGCGGGCAGCCCCCGCGGCTCGCGGGCCGCGGGCAACGCGCTCGGCTCCAACCCGCTCCCGATCGTCGTTCCCTGCCATCGCGTGCTCCGCAGCGGCGGCGTGCTCGGCGGCTATGG
The DNA here is from genome assembly GCA_036394235.1 of Solirubrobacteraceae bacterium. Classification (GTDB taxonomy): domain Bacteria; phylum Actinomycetota; class Thermoleophilia; order Solirubrobacterales; family Solirubrobacteraceae; genus Palsa-744. The sequence continues at coordinate 10,202 of DASWFM010000195.1, forward strand.
CGGCGGCCCGGAGCGCAAGCGCTGGCTGCTCGAGCTCGAGGGCGCCGCCGGCGCCTAGCGGCCTCGGCGTTACTCCGCGGCGGGCGCGTACTGCGACTCGGCGGGGTCGCCGAGCGGCATGCCCTTGGGGACCGGGATGCCGGGGGTGTCCCTGAGGTACCACTCGGCGTCTAGCGCCGCCTGACAGCCCGTCCCGGCGGCGGTGATCGCCTGGCGGTATGTGTGGTCGACCAGGTCGCCGGCCGCGAACACTCCGGGCCGGGTGGTGCGGGTCGAGCGGCCGTCGGTGACGACGTAGCCGCCCTCGTCCACCTCGACCTGTCCCGCTACGAGCGAGGACTGAGGCTCGTGGCCGATCGCGATGAAGGTTCCCGACACGAGCAGCTCACGCTCCTCGCCGGTCTCGATGTTCTGCACCACCGCGTGCCCCAGGGCGCCGCTGTCGCCCGCCACGAACTCCTTCACCTTGTAGGGCGTGAGGAACTCGATGTTCTCCGCTCCGCGGGCCCGCTCGAGCATGATCTTCGAGGCCCGGAACTCATCCCGGCGGTTTACGACCGTCACCTTCTTGGCGAACTTCGAGAGGAAGATCGCCTCCTCCATCGCCGAGTCGCCGCCGCCGACGATGATCGTGGTGGCCTCCTTGAAGAAGGCGGCGTCACAGGTCGCGCAGTAGCTCACGCCGCGGCCGGCGAGGGTCTCCTCGCCCGCCACGCCGAGCTTCTTGTGCTCGGCGCCCATCGCCAGGATCACGGTCCGCGCGCGGTACTCGGTGTCTCCGACCCATACGCTGTGGACGCCACCGAGCTCGCCGGCGAGCTCAACGCGGTCGGCCTGGTCGGTCACCAGTCGCGCCCCGAAGCGCTCGGCCTGGTCGCGGAAGCGCTGCATCATCTCAGGGCCCATCACGCCATCGGGGAAGCCAGGGTAGTTCTCGACGTCGGTCGTCTGCTGGAGCAGGCCGCCCCATGCGAACCCCTCGATCACGAGCGGTTTGAGGTTGGCCCGCGCCGTGTACAGGGCCGCCGTGTAGCCGGCGGGCCCGCTGCCGACGATGATCACGTTCTCGATATCGCTCATCGCTTCTCCGTTCCTCGCCTCGAGAGGCGACTCCCGATCGGCCTCTCTCCGCATTACTTTACTTTGTATAGTGTAGCACCGGATGCGCGGCTGGAGCTCGCAGGCAGGGCCGCGCCGGTGCCTTATGGGGACGGCTGATCGCGATGGTATTCACCGTATATACCTTTGCGATCAGGCGGGCCTTGACGACTGAGCGATGCCTCCGCGCAGCGTATCTACCTTTGCGATCACGAATCCCTCCACGCTACACCCCCCCTCGCGGCTGACCTAGGCGCGCGCTAGACCGCCGCGGCCGACCCCGCGGCTCCAGCCGCCTCGTGGGAGCGGGCGCCGGAATCGGTGCGTTCGTCCTCGCGCCAGCGCGCGACGGTGCGTCGCAGCTGGATGTAGGCGACGGCGCCCGGGAGGGTGGGAAGCCAGAAGGAGATCGCACGGTAGGACAGGACGGCCAGAACCGCCAGTTCGAGGTTGACGCCGAAGGCAGCGAAGGCCCCGATCATGCCGCCCTCGACGCCGCCGAGACCGCCGGGCAGCGGCAGCAGGTTGCCGAGCGTGCCGACGAAGTAGGCCATCCAGATCACCGTGAACGCCGGCGGGGAGCCGAAGGCATGGAACATCGCCCAGAGCACGGAGATGTCGAAGCCCCACCAGGCGAGGGCGCCGAGCAGGCCCACGTCGCGTGAGCGGATCACGTCGAACGCGGTTCGCACCCCGCTGGCGGCGAGCGCGGGCACTGCGGCGGCGCGAGCGAGCCAGTGGGTCAGGTGCCCCGAGCCGGAGCCCCAGCGCTCGATGCGCCGCTCGACGTCGCCGGGGAGCATCGTGATCGCGCCGGCCGCCGCGAACAGCACGGCCGCGGCGATCGCCGGCACATAGGTGATCGCGAACGAGCCGCCGCCTGGGAACAGGCCGGTCCCCAGCCCGAGTCCGTCGATCAGCATCGAGCCGGCGTAGATCACGTAGAGGATCACGAGGAAGGCGACCATGCGGCAGGCGACGAGGCGGGGTTCCATGCCCGAGCGCCGCAGCGCCCAGGCCGTCAGGGCGACGCCGCCGGCGCCGGCGGCG
>DASWFM010000196.1:0-3898 GCA_036394235.1 Solirubrobacteraceae bacterium
GACGCCCGCGAGCCGAGATTTCAAGGAGGAGACGAACGAGGCGGCGATCGCCGCCCCCACGGCCGCGGTGCCGAGCAGTCCCGCGATGCGGGCGACGGCGTTGTTGACCCCCGAGGCGATTCCCGCCTCCTGCTCGGAGCCGGCGAGCACCGCCGCAGTCAGCGGCGCCACGGTCATCGACAGGCCAAGCGAGAAGATCAGCAGGGGAGGCAGCACTTCGGAGACGTAATCGAGCTTCAGGCCGGTGTTCTGGAACAGCAGCAGCCCGGCTGCCGCAAGCAGCGGCCCGGCGCTCATGAAGAAGCGAGGCCCGTAGCGGTCGGCCAGCCCGCCGAAGCGACGCGAGGTGAGGAACATCACGACCGTCACGGGCAGCACGGCGAGGCCGCTCTTCAGCGGCGAGTAGCCGCCGATCTGCTGCATGAAGATGATCAGGAAGAAGAACAGGATCGCCAGGCCCGCGTACATCGAGAACGTCTCCACGTTGCCCGCCCAGAAGTTGCGCCGGCGAAACAGCCGCAGCGGGAGCATCGGGTCGCTCGTGCGGGACTCGTAGAGGATGAAGATCGCGAGCAGCGCCACGCCCGCGATCAGCGGCCCGTACACCGCGGGGCTCGACCAGCCGAGGCGTGGCTGCTCGATCAGGGCGAACACCGGGCCGGCGAGGCCGAGCGCGCAGAGCAGCCCGCCGACGGCGTCGACGTGGCGTGCCCCTCGCTCGCGCGGCGCGCTCGGGGGAATCGCGGTGAGGATCAAGGTCACGCAGATCACCACCAGCGGCAGGTTGATCACGAAGATCCACCGCCACGAGGCGATCGCCAGCAGCTCGCCGCCGGCGAGCGGGCCCAGCACGCCCGCGATTCCCCCCCATGCCGTCCAGCTGCCGATCGCCGGCCCGCGTTCCTCCTCGGGGAAGGTGTTGACGATCACGGCCAGCGAGCTCGGCACGAGCAGCGCCCCGGCGACGCCCTGTAGAGCCCGGGCGGCGACGAGCACGCCGATGCTCGGCGCCACGGCGCAGATCGCCGAGGCGACGCCGAAGGCGCCCACGCCGATCGCGAAGACGTTGCGCTCTCCGTAGAGATCTCCCAGCGAGCCCCCCACGAGGATCAACGAGCCGAGCGTCAGCAGGTAGCCGTTGGCGACCCATTGCTGGGCCGCCAGGCCGCCGCCGAGAGAGCGCTGGATGCTGGGCAGCGCGACGGTCACGACGGTGCCGTCGAGCAGCACGATGCCCGACCCGAGGATGCAGGCGATCAGCGTCAGGCGCTTCGCACTGGCGGAGCTTGCCGGCGGCATGTCGCTACCGTAGCCGCCCGCGGGGTCCCGGCGAGAGCCCGCGGGTCGCCCGGATGTCCTCTGATGAACGTGCTTGAGAACTACACCGAGCCGGCGAGGGGGACCGGCGTCGGAGCGGAGGGGCTGCTGCCGCATACCCTGTTGCGGCCGAGGCGCTTGGACTCATACAGGGCCGCATCGGCCTCTTCGCAGACCTGCTGGTAGTCGAAGGCTCCGTCGCGCAGCGAAGCCGAGACGCCGAAGCTCATCGTCACATGCAGGCCCCCGCCGACGGTGTCGGCGATGACGCCCTGGCGCAGCCGCTCGGCCATCATTTCGGTGTGTTCGCGGTTGGCTCCGGGCAGGAGCACGAGGAACTCCTCGCCGCCGATCCGGTAGGCGAGGTCGAAGGCGCGCAGCTGCTTGCGCAGCAGGTAGGCGACGTCCTGGAGGACCGCGTCGCCGGTGGCGTGACCATGGGTGTCGTTGATCTCCTTGAAGTGGTCGAGATCGCCGACGATCAGTCCCACCGGCTGGCCGGTGCGCTGCGACTGGTGGGCCAGCTCGATCGTGCGGTCTTTCAGGGAGTTGCGGTTGAGCATCCCGGTGAGCGGATCGATCACCGCTTCGGAGCGATGGATCACGTCGGAGCGCATCAGCGCCGTGGAGAGGATCGCCACGGCGATCGAGAGCGCCAGGGGCATGATCAAAAGCGGGGGCTTGTCGAGCACGGCCTGCGAGTCTGAGGCGAACGCGACGGCGATCAGCATCACGACGGTCACGCCCAGACCGAGGATCACGCCGCGGGTCGGGAAGCGGGCGCTCAGCGTCACGATCGGGATCGCGAACCAGGCCATCGCCGGCGAGTGCGGCCCGCCCGTCAGTACCGCGGCGATCGCGATCATCAGCTGCGAGCCGGCCCATGCGGCGAAGAGCAGGTACTCGGGATGGGTCACCTTCTCGATCGCGTGGTCGGCGAGCTTGAAGAGCACTCCGGCGACCGCGAGCAGGGCGATCGTCCACCAGCCGAGCCACGGGCCGCATAGCAGCAGCGCGAGCGCCATCACGACGAAGGACTTCCGTCGCACAGGGGCGACCAGCCGGTCCATGTCGAGCATCCGCTCGCGGTCCATTCCGTCGCTGATCAGCCACGAGGCGGGAGCGCTGTCCGGCCCCGCCGGGCCGCGGGGGACCGGCTTGACTTCGGCCGGCGGGTGCGGGTGCAGGCGGAGTGCCGGCGCCGGCTTCGAGAACGCGGGAGCGGCGAGATCACTCATTCGGGGGATGTCATCGGCCGCGAATAGCAGAGTCAGGAACAGCCGACGCTCCATTCGACAAATTGACTGTCCGCGCATACAGCGCCCGCCTGGACGCCGATTTTTTTAGAACAGGAGGAGGGGTGGCGCTGCTGTCAGCCGAGCACGAGCTCGGCGGCCGTGCGCAGCGTCGCTGCGTCGCCCGAGATCAGCAGCGTGGTGACGATCGACTCGCGCCAGCGCGCCAGATCGTCGCGGATCTTGTCGTTCGGGCCGATCAGGGACATTTCCTCGATCAGCTTCCTCGGCACCTTCGCCGCCGCCTCGTCCTTGTTGCCGGAGAGATACAGCTCCGCGATCTCGTCCACCTCGGCCTCGTAGCCCATGCGGATCGCCACATTGGCGTGGAAGTTGGTGCCTTTGGCGCCCATGCCGCCGAAGTAGAGGGCATAGAAGGGGCGCAGCGAGTCGGCCGCCGCCTCGACGTCATCGGAGACGATCAGGGGCACCGTGGCGTTGACCTGGAAGTCCGCGAGCGAGCGCCGCGCGCCAGGCCGGGCGAAACCGTCTTCCAGGTAGCCCTTGTAGTGGTCCTGCTGTGCCGGCGCGAACAGCATCGCCAGCCAGCCGTCGCAGAGCTCGCCGCAGAGCGCGATGTTCTTCGGCCCCTCGGCGCCGAGGAAGACCGGGATGTCCTCGCGCAGTGGGTGGATCGAGGACTTCAGGGGCTTGGCCAGGCCCGTGCCGCCGGGCAGCGGCAGCTTGTAGTGCTCGCCCTCGGCCACCACCGGACCCTTGCGGGCCCAGATGTCGCGCAGGATGCCGATGTACTCGCGGGTGCGCGCGAGGGGCTTCGCGAAGGGCATGCCGTACCAGCCCTCCACGACCTGCGGCCCGGACACGCCGAGGCCGAGCTGGAAGCGCCCGCCCGAGAGCAGGTCCATCGTCATCGCCGCCATTGCCGTCGCCGCCGGCTGGCGGGCGGACATCTGCACGATCGCCGTGCCGAGCTTCAGCTTCTCGGTCTTCGCTCCCCACCAGGCCAGCGGCGTCAGGCAGTCCGAGCCGTATGCCTCGGCCGTCCAGATCGAGTCGAAGCCGAGCCGCTCGGCCTCCGCGATCGACTCCTCCACGCCGGGAGGCGGGCCGCCGGCCCAGTAGCCCGTGTTCAGCCCCAGTTTCAGCTCCCCCGCCATCGCCCGAGGACTATATGTCAAGCCCGGATCAGGGCGAGCGTGAAGCCGTCGTAGCCCTTGGCGCCGACGGTCTGGATCGTCGTCGCCTCGACGCGTGGCTCCGCCGCCAGCAGCTCGTGGAGGCGGCGGTTGCCGATCGCGCTCGCATCGTCGGTGTCCGGATCGGCG
>DASWFM010000197.1:0-15991 GCA_036394235.1 Solirubrobacteraceae bacterium
CCTTCATCGCGCTCGTGGTGGTCGGCAACATCCGCGGCTTCGGCACCCGCCGCGCGCGACGCGTGGGCATCGTGCTCGCGGGCGACATCGCCCTGCAGGTCTTCATCGTCGTGCTGGGCCTGATCCTGTTCTTCAACCCCCACACGCTCACGGGCCCAATCCACCTCGGTAGGGCGCCGACCTGGTCGAACCTGGTGTTCGCGCTGACGGTCGCCGTGATCGCCTTCACGAGCCTCGAGTCGGCCTCGGGCCTCTCGGGCGAGGTGCGGATCAGCCGGGCGGGCTTGAAGCGGCTCGTCGGCAGCACCACCGCGACGGTCGCCTTCCTCTACGTCGGCATCGCGCTCGTCGCCGTCACGGCGCTGCCCGTCCACGGCGCCCACACCGAACTCGGCGGCCGCTACCTGAACGCGCCGATGATCGGCGTCGTCGCGCGCGTGCATCCTCACTGGCTGGAGCAGACGCTGCGCTATGCGGTGGCGGGGCTCGCGACCCTGACGCTGCTCGCGGCGGCGAACTCGGCGATGCTCGGGCTCTCACGGCTCGCCTACTCGCTGTCCACGAACCGTCAGATCCCGAGCGGTCTCGGGCGCCTGCACCCGGAACGCTCCACGCCCTACGTGCTGATCATCATCGCCGGCGTGGTCGCCGCAGGGCTCGTCGCCTCCGAGGACCTCAGCTTCCTGATCGGCATCTATGCCTTCGGCGCGACGCTCGCCTTCACGATCGCCCACCTCTCGATCATCAAGCTTCGCTACACCGAGCCCGAACGCGACCGCCCCTATCGGATACCCCTCTCGGTGCGCTTCCGGGGAGCGAGCCTGCCGCTGCCGGCGGTGTTCGGCGCGATCGCCTCCGCGGCCGGCTGGGTGGCCGTGATGGTCGTCCACGAGCCGGCCCGCTACGTCGGTCTCGGCTGGATCGCGTTCGGCCTCGCGATGTACGTGATCTACCGCCGCGCCGACGAAACCTCGCTGTTCAAGCGCGTCACGGTCTCGCCGCAAGTGCTTCGCTCGGAGTACCACCGGGAACGCGACTACGGCTCGGTGCTGGTGCCGCTGTTCGGCACCCCCCTCGACGACGACATCGTGCAGACGGCAGCGCTGCTCGTCTCGGGCGAGCCGACCGACGAGGCAGCGATCGACACGGCGACGATCGAGGCGATCTGGATCTTCGTGCTGCCGATGTCGCTGCCGCTCGACGCGAGCCTGCCCGAGGCGCAGATCAAGCACGCCCGTGCGGTCCTCGCCCGGGCCAAGGCGGTGGGGGAGGAGTACACCGGCGTGCAGGTGGCCACCGCGACCGTCCGGACGCGCCGCGCCGGCTACGCGATCGTCGACGAGGCCAGGCGGCGCGGCGTGGAGGCGATCGTGCTCGGCGCCGAGGAACCCTCGACGATCCGCGGCGGCGCCAGGCTCGGCGGCCGTGGCGGGCCGCTCGAGGGGTACGTCGGGGACATCACCAAGTACGTCGTCCGAAAGGCGACCTGCCGGGTGATCGTCACCGCCCCGGCGGCCAAGGACTCCGCGGTGGAGATGGCCCGGCGGGCGCATCGGAGCAGCACCCCCATCCACTAGTCTCCGCCCTATGGACTCCGCAAGGATGAGATGTTCGTCCTGATAGTCGGCGCCGGCCGCGTGGGATCGGCCGTCGCCAAGTCGGCCCTCGCCGCCGGCCACGAGGTTTCGGTGCTGGATCAGGACCCGCTGTCCCACGAGCGCCTCGACGCCGGACAGACCGAGAGCTGGGAGGACTCCGGAGGCCAGTTCACGGTCGGCACGGCGCTTGAGACCGATGCCCTGATGCAGGCGGGGATCGAGCGTGCGGACGCCTTCATCGCCTCGACGGCGGGCGACAACACGAACCTCGTGATCGCCCAGATCGCCCAGAAGCGCTTCGGCGTCGAGAAGACGATCGTTCGCGTGATGGATCCGGCCCGAGCCGACTGGTACGGCGAGCAGGGGATGCACACGATCTCGCCGACGAAGCACGCGATCGAGATGTTCGAGCAGATCCTCGTGGGCGGGGAGGCGTAGCCGTGTACGCGATCATCGCCGGCGCCGGGAAGGTCGGCCGCAACCTCGCCAGGGAGCTGATCTCGAAGGACCACGAGGTCACCCTGATCGAGTCCAACCGCCCGACCTACCTGGCCAACGAGGAGGAGTTCGAGCACGCCGTCCAGTACGGGGACGCGACCGAGCTGTGGGTGCTCGAGCGCGCCGGCATCCAGCGCGCGGACCTCGTGATCGCCGTCACCGGCGACGACGAGGACAACATCCTCGTCTGCCAGGTCGCCAAGGAGAAGTACCTGTGTGACCGGATCATCGCCCGGGTCAACAATCCCCGAAACCACGACCACTTCCGCTTGCTGGGGATTATGCCGGCGGTGTCCGCGACCGACCTGATCCTGCGACTGATCGAGCACGAGGTGCCCCGTTACGGACTCGTCCACCTGCTCGCCCTGGAAGAGGAGCGCCTGGAGATCATCGAGCTCGAGGTCGCCGATGATGCCCCCACGGTCGGCGAAAAGGTCGCTGACATCAGGCTGCCCGAAGGCAGCCTGATCATCTCGGTGCTGCGCGGTGGCACCGGTTTCGTGCCGAAGGCGGACACTACGATCGAGGCGGGCGACGAGGTCCTGCTCGTCCTCGACCCGGGCCTCGAGGAGGCGATCACCGCCTTCTTCGCGCCCGACGGGCACCCCGCGTCGCTGTAGGAGATTTCGCCCTTCTTCCGGCGCAGAGCCGGCGGGGGCACAAGTGCCTCGCGACGAGAGTGGTGATAGCGATGGTGGCTACGCGGTAGATACCATCGCGCACGCGGTCGCTTTCGCAGCCACGCCGCCGTCCTGCTCGACTGCGCCGGGTGCGTTCCTGGCCGCCATGCCACCACGGCTACTATCCTTCGACTCCCCTTCCGGGATGGTGTAATTGGCAACACGCGACACTCTGGATGTCGAATTTGGGGTTCGAGTCCCTGTCCCGGAGCTGGCTCCCGTGTCACGACCCGCCGCGACGCTTCCGATCGATTTGAGAGGTATGTGAAAGATGGCCGCGAGCGACGACTTCAACGCCAGGATCATCGAGGAGTTCCGCAGCAACGCAGGGCGCGTGGGTGGGATGTTCGAGGGCAACCCCTTGCTGCTCCTGCACCATCGGGGAGCGCGCAGCGGCGTCGAGCGCATCAACCCGCTCGCCTACGCGAAAGACGGCGGCCGGTACGTGATCTTCGCGTCCAAGGGCGGCGCCCCCCAGAATCCCGGCTGGTACCACAACCTGATGGCCAACCCGCACACGACGATCGAGGTCGGCAGCGACGAGCTCGAGGTCGAGGCCAGTGAGGCGAGCGGTGAGGAGCGCGATCGGCTATTCGGAGAGCAGGCCGAGCGGACCCCGCAGTTCGGGGAATACGCCGAGCAGACGGGCGGGCGTGTGATCCCGGTCGTCCTTCTCACGCCTGCCGGCTGAAGGGCCCGGCAACGGTCAGAATACGTACCAAAAGCGCGGCGTCGACCGGCGCGCAGAGTATCTTCGCGGAGGCTGCGAGATGTGTGCGGATGTGAACGCAACTCTGAGGGCCCGCCGGGGTAAGAGAGGCAACCGAGCCATGGCGAGGATCACGGAAAAGACGCGTCGGCTGAACCTCCACGGTGAGGAGATCGCCTACCGGACCGCCGGCGCGGGCCCGGCGCTGCTGCTCATCCACGGCATCACCTCGGACTCGACCGTCTGGGAGCGGGTGATGCCGGGACTCGCACGGCAATGCACCGTGATCGCCCCCGACCTGGCGGGCCACGGCGAATCGCATCGTGGCCGCGGCGACTACTCGCTCGGCGCGCACGCGAGCACGCTGCGCGACTTGCTGATGACACTCGGCCACACGCGCGCAACCGTCGTCGGCCACTCGCTCGGCGGCGGCGTCGCGATGCAGTTCGCCTACCAGTTCCCCGAGATGTGCGAACGGCTCGTGCTGGTCGACAGCGGCGGCCTCGGCCAGGAGGTCAGCTTCCTGCTGCGCGCAGCGACGCTGCCCGGCTCGGAGCTGGTGCTGCCGTTGCTCGCCGCCTCGCGACTGCTCGCCGCCGGCGCGAAGGTCGGCGGGCTGCTCAACAAGGTCGGACTCCGGCTCGGCACCGACCTCGAGCAGATGGCGCACGGGCACGGAACGCTCGCAGATGCCGGATCCCGCGCCGCCTTCCTTCACACGCTGCGCTCGGTCGTCGACTACGGCGGTCAACGCGTCAATGCGAGCAACCGCCTGTACCTCGCCCAACACAAGCCGATCCTGATGATCTGGGGTGAGCACGACTCGATCATCCCCGCCTCTCACGGCGAAGCCGCCCACGAGGCGCTGCCCGGCTCGGAGCTCGTCGTGCTCTCGCGCTCTGGGCACTTCCCGCAGCTCGATGAGCCCGAGTGCTTCCTGGATGCGGTGCTCGAGTTCATCGAGAGCACCGAGCCCGCCGCCGACGCGATCGCGCTGCGGCGCGGGCGCGTCTCCGCCGACGCCGGCGCCTAGACCGAAGCGCCCGACAGCGGGGATTCAGCAGCCGCTGGGCTTGCGGGCGCGGCCCTTTTCCTGGGCCGGCATCGCCTGCGGCGGGGCCGGGAGCGGATAACCCTGCACACTCGGGAATTCGGCGCTGCCGGTGTCGGGCGCCTGAGTCGGGCAGTCGCTGCCGAGCACGCGCGGGTCCGCCAGCGTGGGTGACGGCAGCGTGGGCACGCTCGGGTCGGCCGGCGCGGCCATGTTGAAGGCGGCCGTCAGGTCGCCGGTGTGCTTGCGACGCCACTTGCTGAGGTTCGCCACCTCCGGACCGAAGCGGGTCTCGAGGAAACGCAGCAGCGAGGTGTGGTCGAATGTCTTCGAGCACACGAAGCCGCCGCGGGTGAACGGCGAGATCACGAGCATCGGCACGCGCGCGCCGAGGCCGATCGGGCCGCGGATCCCGCCCGCGATTTCGGGCAGCGGTTCCACCGTCAGGTACTCACCGGGCGTGCCCTCTTTCGGCACCGGCGGCGCTACGTGGTCGAAGAAGCCGCCGTTCTCGTCGTAGGTCGCGAACAAAGCGGTCGTTTCCCACAGCGCTTTGTTGCTCGTCAGTGCTTCGAGGATCTGGGCAAGCGCGACCTCGCCGTAGCTGACGGGCGCCGGCGGGTGCTCGCTCTGCACCAGCGAGCACAGGACCCACGAGACCTGCGGCAGCGTGCCCGCCGCGCAGTCGGCGATGAAGTCGGACGGGAACTGCGGCGTGAAGGCGTTGGCCGCCAGCTGCGGGTCTTCGTGGTAGGCCTTGAAGTAGGGGAGGACGTTGTCGCCGTAGTCGCCGTCGGGCGTCGAGTAGAACTTCCAGCTGACGCCCGCCGCCTGCAGCTGCTCGGGGTACGTCATCCAGGTGAACTTGCCGAACTGCTGCTCGCGGTTGGTGACGAGCGTCTCCAGCGAGGGGCCGCCGGCCTTGCCGTCCGGGTCGATCGTCGCCGTCAGGGTGTAGAGCCGGTTGGGGTCGGTCGGCCCGAGCACGGAGCAGTGGTAGTGGTCGCAGATCGTGAAGGCGTCGGCCAGGGCGTGGAAGAAGGGCAGGTCTTCGCGCGTGTAGTAGCCCATCGTGTTGGGCCCGTCGCGCAGACCGTTGGTCTGCAGGTGCGTCGAGACCCAGCCGTCCATCGCGCCGCCGTTCCAGCATTCGTGCATCGCCGCCCACTCGTGGGAGATGTCGTTGACGCACTCGCCGCCGTTGTTGGTGTCGAAGTGGAAGGGGAGCAGGTGGCCGCCGTAGGGTTCCCCGGCGGCGCCCGGGAAGGGCTGGTGGAAGATGCTCAGGCCGCTGCCGTCGGACAACATCGGCGCTTTGCGGTCGCCGAATCCCCGCACGCCGCGATAGGTGCCGTAGTAGCTGTCGAAGGAGCGGTTCTCGTTGATGAAGATGACGACGTGCTCGATCGCCGACAGCGAACCGCACATCGCAGGCGTCGCGAGTGCCCGCTCGAGGATCTTGGCGGGCGTCATCAGCGTCTCGAGGCCGGCGAGCGCACCCGCTGCCGCCCCCGCACGAAGAACATCGCGCCGTGTGAGCCCCCTGGCCACGTCGGATCACTACCCGCCGGGCCCAGCTCCTAAGCGTGCTCGCTCAGCGCCGTTCAGGCGGCGGCCTGCGTGGCCCAGTCGCGGTAGAGCTCGTAGTAGCGCCCTTCGGCCGCGATCAGCTCGTCGTGCGTGCCCTGCTCGGCGATGTGGCCGTGCTCGAGCACCACGATCCGTCCGGCTTGGCGGATCGTCGAGAGGCGGTGCGCGATCACGATCGCGGTGCGCCCCGCGAGCAGCCGCCGAAGGCCCTGCTCGATGCGCCCCTCGGAGTGCAGGTCGACGTTGGAGGTCGCCTCATCGAGCACGAGAATGCGCGGATCGGCGATCAGCGCGCGGGCGAAGGCGATCAGCTGGCGCTGGCCCGCCGACAGCTGCGCGCCGCGCTCGCCGACTTCGGTGTCGTAGCCGTGGGACAGCTCGGCGATGAACTCCTCGGCGCCGACCGCGGCCGCGGCTGCTCGGATCTGCTCGGCCGAAGCGCCGGGGCGGCCGAAGGCGATGTTCTCGCCGACGGTGCCGGAGAACAGGAACGCCTCCTGGGGCACGATCCCCATCTGCGAGCGCAGCGAACGTCCGGAGACGTCCCGCAGGTCGTGGCCGTCGACCAGCACCCGCCCGCCGGTGGGGTCGTAGAAGCGGGCGACGAGCTTGGCCATCGTCGACTTGCCCGCGCCCGTCGCTCCCACCAGCGCGACGGTCTGCCCCGGCGGGATCGTCAGGTCGACGTGCTCGAGCGCCAGCACCGCCTCGCCGCCCTCCTCCTCGCCGCGCCGTCGGGCGTAGGCGAAGGAGACGTCGTCGAAGCGCACTTCGCCGCGGATCCGCTCGAGCTCGAAGGCGTCGGGACGGTCGGTCAGATCCGGCTTCACGCCGAGCAGCTGGAAGATCTTCTCGAGCGCGGCCATACCGGACTGGTAGGTGGCGTAGAGCTGAGAGAGCTGCTGGATCGGTTCGAACAGGTTCGAGAGCGCCGCAACGAAGGCGACGACGGTGCCGACCGTGACGTGTCCGTTGATCGCCTGCATGCCGCCGTAGAGCACGATCCCCCCGACCGCCAGCCCGGAGAGCATTTCGACGCTCGGGAAGTACACGGCATTGAGCTTGACGGTCGTCATGTTCGCGTCCTGGTTGTCCGCGTTGAGCTCCTTGAAGCGCGCCTCCTGAGCGGGCTCCTGGGCGAAGCTGCGCACCACCCGGATGCCCGAGAGGCTCTCCTGCAGGTCGGCGGTGATCGCCCCGATCGTCTCGCGGGTACGGCGGAAGGCGCCGGCCGAGACGATCCGGAACCACAGCGATCCGGCCAGCAGGATCGGCAGCACGAGGAATGTGATCAGGGCGAGCTTCGGGTCGAGGTAGAGCAGGATGCCGATCGTGCCGATCAGCGTCAGGCCGGACTGGAACAGGGTCACGACCGAGTCGGTCACGAGGCTGTCGAGCGCCTCGACGTCGTTGGTCATGCGCGAGATCAGGACGCCCGCCGGGCGGCTCTCATAGAAGCCGATCGGCAGTGTCTGAAGGTGCTTGAAGATCTTGATCCGCAGGTCGGCGAGCGCGCGCTGCCCGACCCAGCCCACGAGGTAGGTCTGCACGTAGGTCATCAGCCACACCAGCAGCGCCGAGGCGAGGAAGGCGACGACGACGGTCACGAGCGTGCCCGTGTCGTGCTTTTCGATGCCCGTGTCGATCGCCGCCCGCGCGAGCAGCGGTGGCGCCAGCGAGGCGGCGGTGCCGAGGACGAGCGCCACCAGCATCAGCGCGGCGCGTCCGCGGTACGGGCGCAGCAGCCCGAGCAGGCCCCTCAGCGAGCGGCGGCGCGTGCCCCTGCTCGCCCGCGCACCGTCCCACTGCGGTCCCGGCCCGCGGCCGACGATCGGGCTCACAGGCCGCTCACCTCCGGTTCGCGCGGCTTGCGGGTCAGGAAGACCTGGTCGGGCAGGCCCTTCTCGACGATCTCCCGGTAGAGCTCGGAGGCCTTCAGCAGGTGCTCGTGGTCGCCGTGGGCGATGATCCTGCCGCGATCGAGCACCACGATCTCATCGGCCAGCGAGATCGTCGAGAGGCGGTGGGCGATCACGAACGTGGTGCGCCCGGCCATCGCCTCGTCGAGCGCGACCTTGATCGACTGCTCGGTCGATGCGTCCACGGACGAGGTGGCGTCGTCGAGGATCAGCACGCGGGGATCGGCCAGCAGCGCCCGGGCGATCGCAAGGCGCTGGCGCTGGCCGCCGGACAGCGACAGCCCACGCTCCCCGACGCGCGTCTCATACCCCTGCGGAAGCTCGCTCACGAAGCCGTGGGCCTGGGCCCTGCGGGCGGCCGCTTCGATCTCCTCGCGGCTCGCCTCCGGCCGGCCGTAGGCGATGTTCTCCGCGACCGTCGCAGAGAACAGGAAAGGGTCGTCGCTGACGATCGCAACGGCGTGGCGCAGCGGCCTCAGCTGCACCTCGCGCACGTCGGCGCCGTCGAGCAGCACCTGGCCCTCACTGGTGTCATAGAGGCGCGAGATCAAGGACACGAGGCTCGTCTTGCCCGAGCCGGTGCCGCCGACGAGCGCCACCGTGGTGCCGGCGGGGATGTCGAGGTCGACATCGCTGAGCGCCGGACGGGCGACGTGGGCGCCGGCGCCGTTCAGCGCCGCGCCGTTCGGCATCGCGCCGTTCGGAGACGCACTGTTCGGCATCGCGCTGTTCGGAGAGGCGCTGTTCGGCGACGCGCCGTTCGCGACGGCCCGCTCGGCGGGGACCGCGGGCGTCCCGCTGTCAAGAGTCGAGCCGTCTCGGGGCGCGGCGTAGGTGGCGCCGAAGTCGTCCGATTCGTCATAGCGGAGCGTCACGTTCCGCAGCTGCACATGGCCGTTGCCGGGCGGCAGCGCTGCCGCGTCGGCTGCCTCGACGATCCGCGGGTCGCGGTCGAGCACCTGGAAGATGCGTGCGCCGGAGGCGGTCGCGCGCTGGGCCAGGCCGAGCGTGACGCCGAGCGAGCGCATCGGCCCGATCAGCATGTTCAGGTAAAGGTAGAACTGCGCGAACTGGCCGACGTTGAGATGGTGGTGAATGACGGCTTCGCCACCGATCAGCAGGACGGCGGCGAGACCGAGCTGGGGTAGAAAGCCAATCGCCGGGTTGTAGGTGGCCTCCAGGCGCGTGGCGACCATCGACTGGTCGAAGACCCGGGAGACGCTGTGGCGGAAACGCTGCAGCTGGTAAGACTCGCGGGCGAAGGACTTCACGACCCGAACGCCGGAGATGTTCTCCTCGGCGTCCGCCGTCAGCTCCGCGATGCGCTGCTGCACCTCTTGGATCGCGGGCCGGGCACTGTGTCCGTAGCGCTGGGAGATGAAGACCACGAGGGGCACCGGCGCGATCGCAATCAGGCCGAGTTTCGGATTGATCGCGATCATCGCGATCCCGGCCAGGACGATCGTCAGAGCGGCCTGCAGGATGAACACGAGGCCGTAGCCGAGGAAGAAGCGGACGGCCTGCAGGTCGACGGTCGCGCGCGACATCAACTGGCCCGTCTGCTGGCGATCGAAGAAGCCGAGCTCGAGGCGTTGCAGATGGGCGTAGAGCGTCTCCCTGAGGTCGTACTCGATGCCCAGCGAGATGCGCCCGGCGACCATCCGGCGCAGGTAGGTGAGCCCCCAGCGCACGAGCACCGCGGCCGTGATCACCAGCGCGATTACGATCAGCGTGTGACGGTCGTGAGCCCGCTGCGTGAGCTCATGCAGCCGGGCGTGGGTCGCGCCGTGCTTGATCGCCTCGACGGCGAGCCCGGTGAGGTAGGGGACCAGCACGGTCATGACCATCGCCACGCAGGCCAGCCCGGCAGACACCGCGACGCCGCGCCGGTAGGGACGCAGGAAGCCGAGGAGTCTGTAGAACGTGCTCATAGTTGTGCAGTCAACGATTATCGCACGGGATCCGTCCCGGCGGTCATAAGCTGGGCCGATGTCCGACCGGCCCGACCCCACACCGTCCGGCGTCGGAGCGGGCCTGTGCGACACCTGCGTTCACCAGCAGATCGTCCGCAACACGCGCGGCTCGAGCTTCTCCCTGTGCCGTCGCTCCCGTGAGGATCCAGCCTATCCGCGATACCCGCGCGTCCCGGTGCTCGCCTGCCCGGGTCACACCCCGCGAGGGGTGCTTCACGAGTCGCGCGGGACCGCCTCGCCGTAGACGAAGTAGTCGCTTGCCTCGATCCGCGCCCGCCAGCCGAGGCGCTCGATCATGCACTGCAAGGACGGCGCGTCGAACCAGTGCTTGACGATCTGGAACTCACGGCCGTCGTCGAGCCTGCGCGTTTCGCGGCGCTCGCCCTTCGTGGGCGTCTGGTGATCGTGGGCGGTGGCGCGTTCGTTGACGGCGCTGTCGACGAGGAAGACCCGGCCGGCAGGAGCGAGGGCGCGCGCGACTTTGTCCCAGAACGCTCCCATCAGCTCTCCCGGCACGTGCGACAGCCAGAACGCGAAGAAGCAGACGTCGTATTCCGCCGCCGGCTCCCACGCGAACACGTCGCCCTGCACCCACTCGATGTTTGCGCCGGGCACTTTGCGCCGCGCGAGCGCAAGCGCCTCGGCAGAGGAATCCAGCGCGGTGATGGCCTCCGCGCGGGGCGCGAGCTGCTCGGTCCACAGCCCGGTGCCGCATGCCAACTCGAGCACCCGCCCAACGGGCGCGAAGCGGGCGAGCGCGGCGCGCGCCCGCTCGACGTCCTCGAACCAGGCCGCTTCGGCTCCGTCTCCGTGCGCGTAGCGCCCGCGCCGAAACCACCAGTCCTCGTACTCCCCGGCCCTCGCGCCGTAGTAGCGCCGCTGCTCTTCCAGGACCTGTTCGAGCGGAGCCTCCATCGCGCTAGGCAGCGACGGCGCTGGGCGCCGCCTCGCCGTGGGCCTCGGGCTGCTCGGAGGCGACGAAGTCGCTCGAGCGGATCAGCGCGGCGCTGAGGATCGCGCCGATGAAGGCGATCAGGGCGGCGATCAGCAGGATCGTCGTGAAGGCGTCGGTGAAGCCGACTCGATAGGAGTGCAGCAGGGCGGCGTGCTCAGGCGCGGGGAGCCGGCCGGCGACCTTGCGTACGGCGCCCGAGACGAGCGTCGGCCCGAGCCCGCCGTGGGTCGCGGCGAGCGCCTGGTGGCCCGCCGGCGTGGTGTTCAGTGCGCTCGTCGTCTTGACCGTCACCTCGTGCTGGAAGATCGCGCCGAGGCCCGCGATGCCGGTCGCGATACCGACCTGGCGGAAGGTGTTGTTGATGCCCGAGGCCATGCCGCTGCGGGAGTGGTGCACGACGCCGACGGCGGTCGAGGCGAGCGGCGGGTTGATCAAGCCGATCCCCGCGCCGGCGAGCAGGAAGCCGGGGATCAGCGTCGTCCAGCCCGAGCTCGCATCGACGGCGGTCATCGTCAGCAGGCCGATCGACACGAGCAGCAGCCCACCGCCGATCAACAGCCGCATCGGCACGCGCACGGACAGGCGCCCGGAGATCGGAGCGACGGCGAACGCAAGCAGCGTCACGGGCAGGAACCGAACGCCCGCCGCGAGCGGGCCGTAGCCGAGCACATCCTGGACGTAGAGGGTGAGGTAGAGGAACATCGAGAACATCGAGGCCGAGACCGAGAAGGCCGCGATGTTGGCGCCCGTGAAGGCGTGGCGGCGGAACAGGGACAGGTCGAGCATCGGGCGTGACTGCGCCCGCTCGGCCGCGATGAACACCACGAACAGCACGAGCGAGGCGATCAGCAGCGTGACGATCTCAGTCGAGCCCCAGCCCTTTTCGTTGCCCTGGACGAGCGCGAAGACGAGCAGGAACAGCGATGCGGAGAACGTCACGAAGCCGATCCAGTCGATGCCGCGCGCATCCGGGTCGCGGGACTCCTGGACCTGGCTCAACGTGAGAAAGACGGCGCCGATTCCGATCGGCACGTTGACGAAGAAGATCCATTCCCAGCCGATGCCGGAGGTGATCAGCCCGCCGACCACCGGTCCGACCGCGACCGCCGCGCCGATCACGCCGCCGTAGACACCGAAGGCGAGGCCGCGCTCCTTGCCGTGGAACGCGGAGGCGATCAGCGCGAGGGAGGTGGCGAACATCATCGCGCCGCCGGTGCCCTGAACGGCACGGAACAGGTTCAGCTCGAGCGGCGATCCGGCCAGCCCGCACGCGGCCGAGGAGGCGGTGAAGACGATCAGGCCGGCGACGAACACGCGGCGGCGGCCGACCAGATCGGCAGCCGCGCCGGCCGTCAGCAGGAACGCGGCGAGCGTCAGCGCGTAGGCGTTGACGACCCACTGGAGGTCGCTGAAGGACGAGCCGAGGGAGCGCTGGATGTCCGGCAGCGCGACATTGACCACCGTGATGTCGAGTAGCAACATGAACATCGCCACCGAAACGGCGATCAGCGTCCACCACTTTCGCTCCACGGACTGCCCCTTCCCCGTCGTATGTCGCGGCTCGTGCGAGACGAACTATATGAACGCCCCTCGGGCGCCCCCGGTGAGCGGTAAGGCTCAGGCGGGCTTCAGGTGGCGATCGAGGAAGGGCACGACCCGGGCCCACAGCTTCGCCGCGGGCTCCGGCCGGTAGCTCGGGCGGTAATCGGCGAAGAACGCGTGGCCCGCGCCGTCGTATACCTCCACGTCGGCCTCCTGGCCGCTCTCCGCGGCGCGGCGGCGGAGGTCCTCGCCGAGGGCGGGGGAGGGGTTCTGGTCCTCGGCGCCGATCGCCGCCATCAGCGGGCAGTGGAGGCTTGCGGCGAGCTCCAGCGGGGGCGTGGGGCGCTCCGGCGTCGAGCGCTGATCCATTGTGGCTTTGTCGATGAACCCTCCCCAGCAGTCGACGGCCGCGTCGAGGCGGTCCGATGCGCAGGCGAACAGCAGCGCGTAGCGCCCGCCCATGCAGAAACCGATGCAGCCGACCTTGCCGGTCGCCTCGGGACGGGAGCGCAGCTCATCGGCGGCGCCCTCGAGGTCGCCGAGCGCCGTCGCGTCGGACATCGAGAAGAGCCTCGCGAACAGTGCCTGCGGATCGCTCGTGTCCGGCGGGCCGCCTTCGCGCGTGTAGAGGTCGACGCCGAGCGTCACGTAGCCGATGTTCGCGAAGCGGGCGACGACGTCGCGGATGTGCTCGCCGAGGCCGCCCGCCTCGTGGATCACGATCATTCCGGGGCGCTCCCCGTCCGCGGCGGGGCGCGCGAGATAACCGTTGACCGCTTCGCCGCGGGCTCCCGTGTAGGTGAGGTCCTCGGCGAGGACGCGGCTCGGGTCGGTGACGGCGCCGGGAACGCCCTCGGGGCTGGGGTTCGGATGGGTCTCGGTCATGTCCTCTCCCTCGCTGAAGGTGCTCGTCAGAGAATTGCCTTCGGGTAGGCGCGCGTGGCGGCAGCCAGCATGACAGCGAAGAAGCCCGCGACGACGAGGAAGTCGAGCCATACCTCTCCATGGCCGCCCACGCCGACGAGCATCTGGCGCAGCCCCTGCACCTCGTAGGTGAGCGGGTTGATGCGCGCGATCACGTGCAGCCATCCGGGCATCAGGCTGAGCGGATAGAGCGCGCTCGAGGCGAAGAACAGGGGCATCATGATCAGCTGGCCGATGCCCATGAAGCGCTCGCGCTCCTTGACGACGGATGCGAGCAGCATCGACATGCAGGCGAACGAGGCCGTGCCGAGGATCAGCAGCGTGAGCGTGCCGAGGATCCCGCCGACGCTCCAGCGCACGCCGATGCCGGTGGCGGCGAGCACGACCAGCAACAGCACGGCCTGCACGAGCGCGCGCACGCATGCCCCCGCCGCCTTGCCGAGCACGATCGAGCTACGCGGCAGCGGCGTCGCGAGCAGCCGCTGCAGCTGCCCGACGTCCCGTTCCCAGATCACCGACAGCCCGTAGAAGATCGCGATGAACATCGCCGCCTGCGCCATCACGCCGGGGGCGATGTAGGCGCGGTAGTCCTTGGCGCCGCTGGCAAGCGCGTGGTTGTTGCGCAGCGCCGTACCGAAGATGAACAGCCACAGCAAAGGCTGCACCGAGCGGGTGATGATGTCGAGGTGGTCGTGGCGCAACTTGCGCATCTCGGCCTGGGCCATCGCCAGGGTGCCCTCGGCCATTCGCGACAGGGGCCCGGCCGTGAGGATCGAGGCCCCGGCCGCGGGCCGGTCAACCGAGGCGACGGGCCGTCCTGCGCTGTGCGCGGACATCGCTTAGCCTCCCTCCCTGCTCGGGCTCGGAGCCGTCGGCCGCGAGCGAGCGCCCGGTGACGGCGGTGAAGACCTCTTCGAGGCTGTCGGCGGCGTGACGCTCGATCAGCTCGCCGGGTGCGCCCTGGTCGACGAGGCGGCCGTTGTCGATCACGGCGAGCCGGTCGCAGTGGCGCTCGGCCTCCTCCATAAGGTGCGTGGTGACGAGGATCGTCGTGCCGGCCTGCTCGCGCAGCGCGGCGAGACGATCCCAGACGAGCCGCCGCGCGCTCGGGTCGAGCCCGACGGTGGGCTCGTCGAGGAACAGCACCTCGGGCCGGTTCAGCAGGGCGCTGGCGATCTCGAGCCGTCGCAGCATGCCACCGGAGAGCGTGCGGGCAAGCCGGTCGAGCATCGGCTCGAGACCCATCGTCTCGACGACCTCTGCGATGCGCTCGCGGCGCACCTTCTTGGATCCCCACCCGCCCGCGCCGGTGACGCGGCCGTAGAAGTCGAGGTTCTCGAAGGCCGTCAGCGCTCCGTCGACGGAGATCGCCTGCGGTATGTAGCCGATCGAGGCGCGCACTGCGAGCGGCTCAGCGCGGACGTCGTACCCGGCGACGAGCGCGCGTCCTTCGCTGGGCGCGAGCAGGGTGGTCAGGACGCGGATCGTCGTCGTCTTGCCGGCGCCGTTGGGGCCGAGCAGTCCGAAGACCTCGCCGGGGGCCACGGCGAACGAGACGCCGCCCACGGCTTCCAGCTCTCCGAAGCGGACGACGAGATCGTCGATCAGCAGCGCCGGAGCGGCGCGGCTCAAGAGGATCCCTCGGCGGCGGCCTGGGCAGGTGCCTCCGGGGGGAAGGTGCCCTCGCTCTGGGCGTCGAGCTCACGGATCTTGCGGCGCACTCGCTTGCGGGTCTCCGACAGCTCATCCTGGAGCTTCGAGAGCTCGGCGGCGCGGTGGCGGACCAACTCGAGCTGCCGGTCGATGTGTCCGCGCGCCTCGATCAGCAGCTCGCGGCGGCGGGCCGGCGGGACATCGTCGCGTCGCAGCTGTGCACGGACTTCGGCGCGTGCCTCCTCGACGGAAATCAGCGCCTTCAGCTCCTCGAGCGTCAACCCGAGAAGCTCTTTCAGGCGCATCACCTCGCGCAGACGCTCCAGCTCGCCCCGGCTGTAGAGCCGGTGGCGCCCGGAGGGCCGCTCGAGCGTCTCGGGTAGCAGCCCGACTTCTTCGTAGTACCGGATCGTGCGCGGAGTGGTGCCGGCCAGCTTGGCGAGGTCGCCGATCCGCAGTTGCTCGTCGGCTTTCGGGATCGGGGGCATCGGGCTCCTAACCTGCCCCGACGGCAACCGGCGCGCGCGGCTCTGCATGATGCGCGCCGGTGCCGTCGGGCCCCTCTCCCGTGGGGGCTTGGATCAGCTCATCGTCATCGTCATCGGCGTCGGTGGCGTGAGACGGGCGCAGCAGGCAGACTCCCGTGCCGAGCAGGGAGGCGCCGGCGAGCGCCCAGAGGGCGACGTGCATGTTGGCGATGAACGGGTCGAGCTTGGCGGCGGACAGGCCTTTGGCGAGTCCGGAGAAGATCGCGAAGAGCGTCGCTTTCGGCACCGCGGAGGTGATGATCGCCAACACGAAGGCGATCGACAGCACCGCGCCCGTGTTCTGCAGCAGGGTTCTTGTGCCCGCCGCGACGCCACGGCGGTAAGGGGGCACCACGCCCATCATCGCGGCGG
>DASWFM010000198.1:0-5197 GCA_036394235.1 Solirubrobacteraceae bacterium
GCCGCAGTGATCGCCATCTGCCTCGCAGTCGCACCGGCGGCATGGGCGGCTTCGAAAGCGCCGGCCAAGCCGGTCAGGGGGGCGCAGTACGAAGGCAAGACGGCGCGAGAAGGCACCGCGACGGTCACGGGCGGGAAGCGCGTGCGCGAGAAAGCAACGGTGCTCTTGAAGGTTGCGAAGAACGGCAGGACCGTGAAGGTGGCGCTCGCGCTTCTGCCCAGCAGCTGCACCGAAACCGGCCAGGGTGCGATCCCGAAGACGAGCCCTGCGCGGATCTCCTCGCGGGGCGCTTTCAGCGGCACGATCAGCTACCAGGAACTGTTCGCACCCGGAGTGGACGCGATCGCCCACTTCAGCGGCCACTTCAACGGCAGGCGTGCGAGCGGAACGATCCGCTCTCAGTTCCTCAAGCTCCCGAGCTGCAACAGCTCGACGAGCTTCTCGGCCGCGATACCGAGCCGGCACGCATAGCGCTCTCCCGGGCCCGGGGGCGCTCAGGCGGGGGCCAGCGGCTGCTGCTCGGCGAGCTCCTCCTCGCCGGGCTCCAGCGAGTACTTGCCGCCGGCCTCGTCGGTGCCCGCGAGCGGGTAGCGGCCGGTGAAGCACGCATCGCAATGGGATGCGGGCCCGTCCGCGCCGCCGCCGGAGGCGATCGCCTCGTAGACGCCCTCCATCGAGAGGTAATGCAGGGAGTCGCAGCCGAGCTCGGCGGCGACCTCCTCGGTGGTGCGGTTGTGGGCGATCATCTCCTCTCGCGTCGACATGTCGATGCCGTAGTGGCAGGGGTGCTTGATCGGCGGCGCGGAGATCCGCATGTGCACCTCCGCGGCGCCGCTGTCGCGGAGCATCTGCACGATCTGACGGGTCGTGTTGCCGCGCACGATCGAGTCGTCGACGACCACCAGGCGCTTGCCCTCGATCACCTCGGGGAGCGGATTGAACTTCAGGCGCAGGCCGTGCTTGCGCAGCTCCTGGCCGGGCTGGATGAAGGTGCGCGCGACGTAGCGGTTCTTGACGAAGCCGTCATCCTGCGGCAGCCCGGCGGCGCGGGCAAGTCCGCGGGCGGCGGCGTTGCCGGAGTCCGGCACGGCGATCACCAGATCGGCCTCGACGGGGGCCTCGTGCCAGAGGATCTCGCCCATCCGTCCGCGGGCCACCTGCAGCACCTGGTCGTTCATGCGGGAGTCCGGGCGGGCGAAGTAGATGTACTCGAACACGCAGAAGGCGCGGCGCTGGCCGGGGGCGACCATGCGGCTGTCGATGCCGTGCTCGCCGAGCGTCACGACCTCTCCGGGCTCGACGTCGCGGAGATAGCGAGCGCCGATGATGTCGAAGGCGCAGGACTCGCTGGCGACGCAGTAGCGCGGCCCCGTATCGCCGTCGTCCTCGGCCGAGTCGAGCACGCCGATCGCGAGCGGCCGCAGGCCGTGGGGGTCGCGGAAGGCGACCACGCGATCCTTCGTCATCGCCACGATCGAGAAGGCTCCGCGTAGCCGCGGCAGGACCTCGGCGATCGCGTCCTCGACCGACTCGGCGGGGTTGGTGGCGATCATCGCGGCGATGATCTCCGAGTCCGAGGTGGAGCTGAAGGAGACGCCGCGCTCGAGCAGCTCCTCGTGCAGCTCGATCGCGTTGATCAGATTGCCGTTGTGGGCGAGGGCGACCTCGCGGCGGGAGCCGTTGGTGCCCTCCGAGCGCTGCACGGGCTGGGAGTTCTCCCAGGCATTCGAGCCGGTCGTGGAGTAGCGGACGTGGCCGATCGCGAGCTCCCCGGCGAGCGTCCGCAGGTCGTTCTCGCTGAAAACCTGGCTGACCAGCCCGAGCTCACGACGCGTGATGATGTGCCCGCCGCGGTCGGCCGCGGCGATTCCCGCGGACTCCTGGCCGCGGTGCTGGAGGGCGTACAGGGCGAAGTAGGACAGACGGGCCACCTCGTGGCCCGGCGCGTACAAGCCGAACACGCCGCACTCGTCGCGCGGTCCCTCACGCATCGTCTTCACAAGCTAGCAACCCCGCCGTCTCATGCGAAGTAGCCCCTCAGGCCGCCGCCGTGGGCCTCCGCGAGCTCCTCGACATCCGCGTCGATCAGCTCCTGCCCGTCGAGCACGATGCGTAGCCGCTCGCCGCCGACGTGGCCGATCAGGCGCACGTGGGTGTTCTCGGCGAGCGCGCGCAGCCCCGCCTCGGGGCCGCTGACGAGGAACCCGCCGGGCGCCTCGCCGAACAGCGCGCCGTCGGGCGTCCCCTCGGGCCAGTTCGGCGCATCGTCTTCGTGAGGCGCCCCGAGCGCCTCCCACCAGCCCTCGCCGAGGCTCACGGTGGCGCCCAGCCGCCCGGCGATCGCGCACTCGGCCAGCGCCACCGCGACGCCGCCCTCGGCGATGTCGTGGGCGCTGCTCAGCACCCCCGAGCGGACCGCGTCGCGGACCGCCGCCAGCGCGGCGACGGCAGCCGCGAGGTCGACCGGGGGCAGGCCATCCGGGAGCGCCTGGCCGCGCAGCTTGGCGAGCTCGGAGGCGGGCTGGGAGGGTGCGAAGGGACCGACCAGGGCGAGTGCCTCGCCGGCGCCGAGGAAGCCGAGGCGCCCGGCGCGAGCACCGTCGGGCAGGCGGCCCACCATCCCGATCACCGGCGTCGGGTAGATCGGCCCGGTCGCACCCTCGTTGTACAGCGACACGTTGCCGCCCACGATCGGCGCATCGAGCGCCCTGCAGGCCTCGCCGAGCCCGGCGACGGCCTCCGTGAGCTGCCAGGCGATGTGGGGCTTCTCGGGGTTGCCGAAGTTGAGGTTGTTGGTGGTGCCGAGCGGCTCGGCGCCGACGCAGGCGAGGTTCGCGGCGCACTCGAGGACGGCCGCGATCGTGCCGTTGCGGGGGTCGGCGGCGACGCGCCGGCCGTTGCAGTCGATCGAGACGGCCAGGGCGCTGCCGTCGGGCAGGGCGAGGACGGCGGCGTCCGCCTGCTCGGGGCGGCGAATCGTGCGCGAGCCGACGATCGAGTCGTACTGCTCGAAGAGCGGCCGGCGCGAGGCGATGTTGGGACTGCCGAGCAGCGCCCGCAGGCTCTCCGCTGGCGCTGCGCCGAGGGCGAGCACGGCTGGGGGCGCCTGGTACAGCGGCGCGTCCGGCTTCGCGGGGTGGAGCTCGTAAAGGGGGCAGTCGTCGACCAGCGCCCGCACCGGCATGTCGCCGAGCAGCTCGCCTTCGCGCAGCACACGCATCCGCATCGTGTCCGTGACCGTGCCGATCGCGGCGCCGCCCACCTCCCACTTCTCGCAGACCGCCAGCACGGCGTCGACGTTGCGGGGCTCGACCACGCACAGCATCCGCTCCTGGGACTCTGAGACCATCACCTCGAAGGGCTCCATGTCCGCCTCCCGCAGCGGCACCGCGGCGACGTCGATGTCGATCCCGACCTCGCCCTTGGAGGCCATCTCGGAGGCCGAGGAGGTCAGGCCGGCGGCGCCGAGGTCCTGCAGCGCGACGATCAGGCCCTCCTCGAGCAGCTCGAGCGAGCACTCGAGCAGCTTCTTCTCCTCGAAGGGATCGCCGACCTGGACGGTGGGGCGCTTGTCCTCGTCCTCGCCCAGCTCGGCCGAGGCGAGCACCGAGGCGCCGCCGATGCCGTCGCGTCCGGTCGAGGCGCCGAACAGCACCACGACGTTGCCCGGCCCGGCGGCGGCGCTGCGCACGAGCTGCTCGCGCGGGGCGAGGCCGAGGGCCATCGCGTTGACCAGGCAGTTCTGCTCGTAGGGGCCCTCGAAGTAGACCTCGCCGCCGATCGTCGGCACGCCGATCGAGTTGCCGTAGTGGCCGATCCCCGCGACGGCGCCGTCGAGCAGGTAGCGCGAGCGGGAGGAGAGCTCCCCGGGGGGGCCCAGCTCGCCGAAGCGAAGCGAGTCGAGCACCGCGATCGGACGAGCCCCGATCGCGAAGATGTCGCGCAGGATGCCGCCGACGCCCGTGGCCGCGCCCTGGAAGGGCTCCACGGCGCTCGGATGGTTGTGGGACTCGACCTTGAAGGCACAGACGAGGCCGTGGCCCGCGTCGACCGCGCCGGCGTTCTCGCCGGGGCCCATCACGACATGGCGGCCCTCCGTGGGCAGCGTGCGGAGCAGTTTCCTCGAGTGCTTGTAGGCGCAGTGCTCGCTCCACAGCAGCGAGTACATCGCGAGCTCCACCTGGTTCGGCGGACCGGCCTGCTTCTCGCAGATCAGCTCGTACTCGGCCTCCGTGAGCCCCAGCGCGAGGGCGTCTGCGACGCTGGGCAGGGTCGCGGCGGCGCTCATACCGCGACTCCCTCCGCAGCCAGCGCGATCGAGCGGAAGATCGAGAGGCCGTCGGTGGAGCCGCCCGTCAGCTCCTGCACGGCGTGCTCGGGGTGGGGCATCAGGCCCATCACGTTGCCGGCCTCGTTGCAGACGCCGGCGATGTCGTTCAGAGAGCCGTTGAAGTTCTCGCCCGCGGCGTAGCGCAGCACGACCTGGCCCTCCTGCTCGAGGCGCTCGAGTGTCTCCGCGTCGGCGTGGTAGCGCCCCCAGGAGTGCTTCGCGGGGATGCTCAGCGTGCGGCCGGGCGGGCAGGCTCGGGTGAAGGGGGTGTCGGGGGCGACGACCTCGAGGCGGACCTGGCGCGAGGTGAAGCGCAGGTTCGCGTTCGGCAGCAGTGCGCCCGGCAGCAGATGCGCCTCGCAGAGGACCTGGAAGCCGTTGCAGATGCCGAGCACCAGGCCGCCGTCGCGCGCGAAGTCGACCACGGACTCCATCGCCGGCGAGAAACGGGCGATCGCACCCGCGCGCAGGTAGTCGCCGTAGGAGAAGCCGCCGGGGACGATGATCGCGTCGGCCCCCTGGAGGTCGCGGTCGCGATGCCAGATCAGCTCCGCGTCGCCGACGAGGCGGGCGGCCTCCAGTGCGTCGACCTCGTCGCAGGAGCCTGGGAACTGCAGAACCGCAAAACGCATCAGGAACGCCCGGACGCGGCGCGGGTCAACCGAGCATCTCGATCTCGTAGTCCTCCACCAGGGGATTCGCGAGCAGCTTCTCGCAGAGGGGCTGGAGCTGGGCCTCCTCGGCGACGTCGAGCTCGACGAGACGGCCAACATGGACGTTCTGGACGCCCTCGAAGCCGAGTGCCGGCAGCGCTCGCTCGACGGCCACGCCCTGCGGGTCGAGGATGCCGGCCTTGGGCCGGATCAG
>DASWFM010000199.1:0-2116 GCA_036394235.1 Solirubrobacteraceae bacterium
GATCGCCGCCGGGACCGCGTATGCGGCGCCCCCATAGCGCAACACGGCAGCAATCGCTGCCACGAAGGCGACCCCCGGTAGCAGCGCCAACCACCGGGCACCGATCGGCGCGATCGCGATGGCTGTCAGTGCAAAGGAAGCCGCCCCGACGCCAAATGCGAGCGCCATCTCGAGGCCCAGAGACAGCCGCCGGTGGCGCCTCAGTCCCCTCACTTGGGCAAGCGTAACCCAGCGGCCTCGGCGGCCGGCGGCCGGCTAGCGCGGAGGGTCGCGGATATAGGTGAGCGCCGCGAGGACGCGTCGGTGCTCGGTCGGGCTCGCATCGAGATCGAGCTTCTGGAAGATGCTGGTCACGTGCTTCTCCACAGCCGCCGTGCTGACCACGAGCGCCTGTGCGATCCCCTGGTTCGACCTGCCTTCGGCCAGGTGAGTCAGAACATCGCGCTCTCGAGGGCTCAGCCCATCGAGGGGCCCTCCGTGCCGGCGGCGTCCGAGCATCCGGCCGACGACCTCCGGATCGAGCGCGCTACCGCCGGAGGCGACGCGGGCGACCGCATCCCGGAAGGCGTCGACGTCGCCGACGCGCTCCTTGAGCAGGTAGCCGACCCCTTCGGCGCTGTCGCCGATCAGGTCGAGGGCGTATTGCTCCTCGTAGTACTGGGACAGCACTAGGACCCCCATGCCGGGGAGTTGACTCCTCAGCTCGAGCGCGGCGCGCAGACCGTCGTCGCCTTCGCCGGGCGGCATCTGAATGTCGATGACCGCGACGTCGGGGCGGTGTGCGAGCGCCTTGCGCAGAAGTGCCTCGGCGTCGCCGGCTTGGCTGACGACATCGAATCCTCCCTCGACGAGCAGACGCGAGATCCCCTCGCGCATCAGTACGTCGTCCTCGCCGACGACGACTCGAATTGGCTTTGGCACGTGGACACGTTACCTCCCCGTGGCCGTTGGCGGGCATTTACCTCAAGGCGACATCAACACCCGGCGCAGCCCGCCGTTTGCGAGCTGATCCTTGGGGAGAAACGCGAGCTTCGGCTCTCGAGCGTCGGCCTCGACGGCGCAACCGGCGTCGCCGTCGGCCGACACGAGGACCACCCGCGGCTGCCACGGCAGGGTGGCGAGCCGATAGGCGAGGTCGATGCCCTCCTTGCCGGGCAGGCCGACGTCGACCAGCGCTCCGTCCGGCATCGTTGCGTGTGCCGCGGCGAGCGCTTGGGGTGGCTCCTCAGCCGTGGCGACCACCTCCGCTCCGATCTCGGCGAGGACGCGTGCCGCGAGCGTTACGAACGTCGGATCGTCGTCAACAACCAGAACGGAGAAGGCCATGGCGCGATCATGGCAGCCGTCGTGGTCCGCGGTGGTAGGGAGAACCCGACTCGCAAGCCGTTGGTAGGGCTCGCCATAGGGGGGCCTGTGGCTCCCCGGAGCCGCGGTCTCTGGCAAGGGGGTATGGGGTCCTCGCGCCGTGACAACGAGAATGCCGGAGATGGCACCTGAGGGACAGCTTCTACGGACGAGAGTTGCGGCCCAATCACGCAGCCTGGTTCTGCTCGACGGGCTCGACGACGCTCGCGACCCGGACTCAGAGTCGCTGAGCGTGTTGATCGCAGGCGAAGGCGGCCTCGCACGGGCCGGACTGGGAGCGCTGCTGGACGCGCAGCCTCAGATGGCGGCTGCCGGATTCGCGGCGAGCGAGGAGGAGGCCGTCGCGATGGCGGTGGAGCTTCATCCTGATGTGCTGCTGGTGGACGTCACGCAATCGGCGACGGAGGCCGACGGGATCGATGCTGTGCAGCTGACGCGGCGACTCCTCGCGGATCCGGAGACTGCGTCGGTGAGCGTCTTGATCGTCGGCGCCTCAGAGCACGACGACGAGATCCTCTCAGCGCTTCGCGCCGGCGCGATCGGTTTCCTCTCGCGGGACACCAGCCCGGGTGAGCTCGTTGATGGCGTACGGGCGGTCGCCGCCGGTGAGGCAGCGTTGTCGGCAAGCGGTCTTCGGCGATTGATCAGCGAGCTGGCCTCGCAGCCGGACCTCCGGCTGCCCAGCCCCGAGCAGTTGGAGGAGCTGACGGCGCGGGAGCTCGAGGTTGTGGCGCTGGTGGCGGCGGGGGTG
>DASWFM010000200.1:0-9998 GCA_036394235.1 Solirubrobacteraceae bacterium
CGGCCCGAGACCGCCGCTGGTGAGGATCAGGTCGAGTCCCTCGCCGGCCATGAAGGCGAGCGCCGCCCGCATGTCCGCGGGGCGGTCAGCCACGATCGAGATCTGCGCGAGATCGACGCCCAGCTCGAGCAGGCGTTCGGCCAGCCACGGCCCGTTGCGGTCGGCGACGCGGCCCGTCAGCACCTCTGTGCCGGTCACGACGATCCCAGCGCGGGCGCTCAACGGGGGCTCACTTGCAGGTCGGCTGCTGCGCTGCGGGCAGCGTGTGGCGGCCGTGGGCCTTCGTGATCGAGTAGCCGATCGAGCTGCTCGACGGCGGCACGGTTCGCGCGCGCCCGTCGATGTAGAGCTTCACCGCGTTGTTCCCGAGTGTGATCTCAAAGCGCTTCGCATGGTAGGTGGCCGTGCTCTGGCCGGCCTGCAGTTCTTCGCCGGGGATCAGCTTTTTGCCGTTGTCGCCGATCAGGCAGACATAGACGGTGCCCGTCGGCGTGAGCGACAGCGCCACGGCCTCGGTGGCGACTTTCGTGCCGGTGCCGGGCGACGGCGTGCCTTTGCCCTTCGCGGTGCTCGTCTTGCCGGTCTTCGTCTTCGCTGCGGTCTTCGAGGAGCCTTTCTTCGAGGAGCCGCCGGTGGCGAGCAGCACGATCAGCAGGATGATCACCGCCACGATCGTCGCGACCGCGATCGTGTAGCCGCGCGAGGGTCCGGGATCGCCGCCCGAGCGGCCGGGCCGACCGCCTGTGCCCCTCAAGCCGCGGCCGCGGTTGCGGCTCGAGCCCGAGACGATCGGCTCGAGCATGCCCTCGCTGGGTTGCTCGTGATGCAGCCGGTACTCCTCGACGAGCGCCTTGCCGTCGAGGCCGAGCGCCTGGGCGTAGGTGCGCAGGAAGCTCTTTACGAACGTCGGCCCCGGCAGCAGTCCCCACTCTTCGTTCTCGAGCGCCCGCAGGTACTTGGCGCGGATCTTGGTCTTCGCCTCGATCTCGGATATGTCGATGCGCTCACGCATCCGCGCCTCGCGCAGCGTTGCTCCGATCTCCGGCACCGGCGGGGATTCTATCCACGCAAATTGCGGGCAGACACTGCTGAATCCGGTCTGTCAGCGGACCTGCTACTCGACCGGCGCCGCCGCCGACGCCTCGCTCGCGCCGAGTGCGGCCAGGATTCGTGGCAGGTCGGCCTCGGTGATCAGCACCTGGCGGGGCTTCGATCCTTCATAGCCCGAGATCACCCCGCGGCGCTCGAGCATGTCGATCATGCGGCCGGCGCGCGTGTAGCCGAGGCGCAGGCGGCGCTGCATCATCGAGGTGGAGGCGGTCTGCATTTCCGCGACGAGGCGGATCGCGTCGGCCAGCAGCGGATCCTCGTCGGGGTCGAGGTCGCCCTCTGAGCCGCCCTCTACCAGCTCCGGCTCGACCTCCTCCAGCAGCTCCTCACGCAGCTCGGGCTCGCCCTGCTTGCGCCACAGGTCCGTCAGTTTCGCGATCTGCGCCTCGTCGATGTAGGCGCCCTGGATGCGCTGCAGGCGCGAGCTGCCGACCGGGCTGAACAGCATGTCGCCCTGCCCGAGCAGCGACTCTGCGCCGTTCTGGTCGAGGATCACCCGGGAGTCCGTCTGCGACGACACCGCGAAGGCGATCCGCGAGGGCACATTGGCCTTGATCATGCCCGTGATCACGTCGACTCGAGGCGACTGCGTCGCGAGCACCAGGTGGATTCCCACCGCGCGGGCCTTCTGGGCGAGGCGGATGATCGAATCCTCGACATCGGCCGGGGCGACCATCATCAGGTCCGCGAGCTCGTCGATCACGCAGAGGATGTAGGGCAGGGCCGGTTCGTCGCGCTTGGCACGCGCCCTGTTCAGCTCGATGAGGCTCCGGGTGCGAGCGAGCGACATGATCCCGTAGCGCTGCTCCATCTCCTTGACGAGGTTCTGCAGCGCGTTCGCGGCCATCCGCGGGCTCGTGATCACAGGCGTCAGCAGATGCGGGATCGACTCGTAGTGGTTGAGCTCCACCTGCTTGGGGTCCACGAGCACGAGCCGCACCTCATGGGGGCTCGCTCGCAGCAGCACGCTCGACAGCATCGCGTTGATCGCCGCGGACTTCCCCGCGCCGGTGGTACCCGCGACGAGTATGTGGGGCATCTTCGCGAGGTCCGCGCCGATCGCCTTGCCGGCGACGTCCTTGCCGAGCCACACCGTCAGCGGCGACCAGTCCTTGGGCGGCTCCTGGAAGACGTCCCCCAGTCGCACGATCCGCCGGTGCGCGTTCGGCACCTCCACTCCCACTGCCTGCTTGCCCGGGATCGGAGCGAGGATGCGGATGTCCGTGGCGGCCAGCGCGTAGGCCAGGTCGTCCTTCAGCTGGGCCACCTTCCCGACCTTGGTGCCCGGCGCGAGGCGCAGCTCGTAGCGGGTGATGTGCGGCCCGGCGACGGTGCCGATGACCTTCGCGTCGACGCCGAAATGGCCGAGCGCTTCGACCAGGGCAGTCGCGATGCGCTCCTGCCCCGCGGTGTCCGGCCGGGTCTGCTCGCTGGTCGATCGCGTCAGCAGCTTCGAGGCGTCGGGGAGCTGCCACACGAAGTCGGGGTCGTCGGTGACGGCCCCGCGCAGCCGCCCCTGCGGCGTGAGATCCGCCGGATCCGCGTGCGCCACCCCGGCGATCTGCTCCTCCTCATCCTCATCCTTCTGATCCCCGGCGGGCATCCCGCGCTCGGCCGCCTCACCCGGCGCACCGTCAGCTGAATCCTCGGGCAACGTCCCCAAGAGCTCCTGGGAGCGGTCGAGGTCCTGCGCATCGGGAGGCTCGTCGCGCCAGTCGCGCGAGGGCGCCTCGACGTGTGTCGCGCGTACCACCAGCTCACGGGGATCGGGCTCGTGGGGCGTCGTCGTGGCCTGCTCGCCGAGGTCGCTAAGCAGCTCCCGGCGAGGGTCGGGCCCGATCCGCGGCGCCGAGGAGATACGGCGGACCATCCGCGTGGTGTCGAGCAGCCCGTTGCCCGTCGCCCGCAGCGCGGTGGCCAGCGAGGCCCCCGTCAAGAGGACGCCGCCGACGAGCAGCAGGAACACCACGAGGATCGCGACGCCCAGGTCCTGCACGAGCGGGTCCACCAACCGATAGAGAGCTTCCCCGAGCAGCCCGCCGTGGAGTTGCAGGTGGATGCTGCTCCACGCTGCGCCGCCGTGGCGCGGGCCGGAGCTGAGGCCGAGCGAGCCCGCGGCGAGCGCCAGCGTGACGCCTGCGAACAGGCAGCCGAGTCCGGTCCGTAGCGGCCGCAGCGCGGGCAGGACCGGGCGCAACAGCAGCACGCCGCCGGCGAGCACGAACGTGACCGGGGCTAGGACCCGGGCGCGACCCAGGAGCCAGCCGCTGGCCACGGCGAGCGCATGTCCAGCCCGGCCGCCGGGTGCCGGCGAGCCCGAGCCGTAGAGGACGAAGCCCATGAACACGCCGAGCGCCACCAGCGCGAGCCCGAGCACGTCGCGCTGGCGCTGTTCGAGTACCGGCAGCCGCACGCCGCCCAACAGCCCTGCGAGCGGCGAGCGAGAGCGCCTTCGGCGAGCGCGTGAGCGCGCCGCCGGGCGCCTTCGCGAAGACCCGCCGGCCGGTTTACGTCCGGCCGGCGCGCGTTTTGAAGTCGTTCCCATCCCCGCGCAACTTCGACGCCGGCCCCCCGGAACCTGCCTGGGAGTCTTACCATCGCTTTAGTCCCCGGCAGTTACATAAAGATCATGACCGACTACTCGCGCACAGCACGCGTCCTCGTGGTCGAGGACGATGAGGACATCGCCCAGGCGCTGCAGCGCTCGCTGCGGATGGAGGGCTACGAGGTCCGCACCGCCGCCGACGGACAGGCGGCGCTCGAACAGGGACGGGCCTTCGCTCCCGACCTCGTGATCCTCGACCTCGGCCTGCCGAAGATCGACGGCATCGAGGTCGCCCGCTCGCTGCGCGCCGACGACGACGTCCCGATCCTGATCCTGACTGCCCGCGACGCCCTCGAGGCGCGTGTCGAGGGCCTCGACTCGGGCGCGGACGACTATCTCGTCAAGCCCTTCGAGCGCCAGGAGCTGCTCGCCAGGATGCGCGCGCTGCTGCGCCGCCGGCCCCCCCGCGGGTCCGCCCCCCTGGGCGTCGGCGACCTGACACTCAATGCGGACACCCACGAGGTCCAGCGCGGGGAGCGCACGATCGAGTTGACCCAGCGCGAGTTCGAGCTGCTCGAGTACATGATGCGCAACGAGCGCATCGTGATCTCCCGGCAGCGGCTGCTCGATGAGGTCTGGGGCTATGACCCCTTCTCGACGACGAACACGATCGAGGTGTTCGTCTCCAATCTGCGGCGCAAGCTCGAGGCCGAAGGCGAGCCGCGCCTGCTGCACACCATCAGGGGAGCCGGCTACGTCCTTCGCGCGTAGCGCATCTGCGGCGCTGCGCAGGGCCCGAGGCGGTGATGCAGGGCAAGCTCCGCGGCGGCTGCGCTCGCCCGGCAGGCTGACGGCGGCGTTCGACCGTCTGCCGATCCGCACGCGCCTGGCGAGCGTCTCGGCGCTGCTGACGTTCGTGATCCTGCTCGCCTTCGCGGTTGCGATCGGCTCACTCACCGTCCACCGCATCCGCTCGGACTTCAACCGCCAGGTCTTCGACACCGCGAAAGAGCTTCCCAACCAGGTGCGGATCACGATCGACCCGTTGCGGATCGTCACGCCACTCGAAGACTTCACGGCCAACCACGCGATCGTGAAGGTGCTCTCGCTGGACGGCAAGGTGATCGAACAGCAACCCCGGGACGCACCGTCGCTGGGAACCGCCGTCCCGGGCCGTATCGGCATCGAAACCGTGAACGGATATCGCGTGATCAGCCAGGCGGCGATCGTGCGGGACGCCGCCACGGGCCTGGCGGAAGGCCAGGTGATCGTGCAGTACGCCCGCCCCGTCGCGCCGACGGAGGCGACGGTCAAGCGCGTCGAGCTGTTCCTGCTCGTCGGGGTGCTGGCCGGCAGCGTGCTGGCGTTGATGGCGGGCATGGCGATCGCGCGCCGCGCGATGGCGCCCGTCGCGGTCCTCACAGCCACCGCGGCGGAGATCGCCCGCACCCGTGATCCCTCCCGGCACATGCCCGAGCCGCTCGCCGACGACGAGGTCGCCGAACTCGCACGCACCCTCGACGGCATGCTCCGAGAGCTCGACGCGGCCCGCGACGAGACCGAGACGCTGCTCGCCCGCCAGCGGCGCTTCGTGGCCGACGCCTCGCATGAGTTGCGGACCCCTCTGACGAGCGTGCTGGCCAACCTCGAGCTGCTCGCCGAGTCGCTACGCGGCGACCAGGGCGAGGCGGCCCGCTCGGCGCTGCGCTCATCGCAGCGCATGCGCCGGCTGGTCGCCGACCTGCTGCTGCTGGCTCGCACCGACGCCGCCCGCCAGCAGCCCCGCGAGCCGCTCGACATGGCCCAGATCGTCGTCGAGGCCGCCGCCGAGCTGGGGCCCGTGAGCGGCGATCACGAGATCTCCCTCGATGTGCAGCCGGCGAAGGTGCTCGGGGCCCGCGATGAGCTGCACAGGCTGACGATCAACCTGATCGAGAACGCCCTCCGCCATACCCCTCCCGGCACGGAAGTGCAGATCAGCACTCGCACGTTGCCCGACGGCCGCGTCGAGCTGGTCGTCGCCGACGACGGGCCGGGCGTGCCGCCCGACCTCGCCCCGACGCTGTTCGAGCGGTTCGTCCGCGGCGCCGGCGACCGCGGCGGCTCCTTCGGCCTCGGCCTCGCGATCGTCGACGCCGTGGCCGGCTCCCACGGCGGCTCCGTCACGCTCGAGGGACCGGCCGCTGGTCAGCACGGAGCGCCCGGCGGCGCACGCTTCGTGGTGCTGCTGCCCGGGAGGTCAGACTCGGCAGACGCGGCGCCGGAGACTCCGGAGCCGGCCCTCGCGGACCGCGCCGTCTAGCGGGCCGAGTGAGGATGCCGCCCGGCGCCGTGCGGGCCTGGCCCGGGCCGGCGGGTCCCCTCCCCAGTGTCGTTTAGCGGGACGAGGGCCAAGTCAGGCAAGGACGCAGGGAGCGAAGTTTGCTTCAGCAAACGAGCGAGCGAGGACACAGCCTGACGCCGGCCATCGTCCCGCTAGACCTCGACGACGACGGGCAGGACCATAGGTCGCCGCTTGAGGCGGTCGTAGACCAGTTTCGCCAGGTCGTCGTGCAGCACCTGGGTGAGCACGTCGACCTCGAAGACTTTCTCCTTCGCCTCCCGCGCCAGGGAGGCTTCGACGGTGTCGCGGATCTCCTCCTCGAGCTCGTCCGCCTCGTCGAGGAAGGGCACGCCGCGGAAGATCACCTCGGGGTCGGCGACCGAGGTGCCGTCCTGCTCGGCGATCGTCACGACGACGATGAAGATGCCGTCGGCGGAGAGCATGCGACGGTCGCGCAGCGCGACGTCGGCCATCTCCCCCAACTCGACGCCGTCGACGAAGATCATCCCCGACTGCTCGGGCGCGCCGAAGCGCGCGCCGCGCTCGTCGATGTCGAGCGGCAGGCCGTTGTCGCCCTGGAAGATGTCCTCCGGCGGCACGCCCACCGCCTCGGCGAGCTGGGCATGCAGGCGCAGCCGCTTGAAGTCGCCGTGGAATGGCATCACGTAGCGGGGCCGCACGAGGTTCAGCATCAGCTTGACCTCCTCGGCGTAGCCGTGGCCGGAGGCGTGGACGGGCGCATCCCGAGGGGTGATGACGTCGCAGCCGATGTGGTACAGGCGGTCGATCGTCTCGTTCACGGCCCGCTCGTTGCCGGGAATCGGGGTCGCCGAGAAGACCACCGTGTCGCCCTGCTTGAGCTCGACCTGGCGGTGGTCGCGGTAGGCCATCCGGCGCAGCGCCGAGAGTGGCTCGCCCTGGGAGCCCGTGGAGATGATCACGACCCGGTCATCGGGCAGGTCGGTGATCTCCCGCGGCCCCACCAGGATCCCCTCGGGGATCTCGATGTGTCCCAGGTTGCGACCGATGCCGACGTTCTTGCGCATCGAGCGGCCGACCAGGGCGACCTTGCGGCCGAGAGCCTGGGCGGCGTCTACGACCTGCTGTACGCGATGAATGTTCGACGCGAAGCTCGTCACCACGATGCGCCCGTTGCAGCGCGAGAACACTTCCTCGAGGTGGGGTCCGACGACCGACTCCGAAGGCGAGAAGCCCTCGCGGTCGACGTTCGTGGAGTCACCACACAGCAGCAGCACGCCCTCGCGACCCAGTTCCGCCAGCCGCGAGACATCGGCCGGCGCGCCGTCGACCGGGGTCTGGTCGAACTTGTAGTCGCCCGTGATCAGGACCGTGCCCAGCTCGGTGCCGAGTGCCACCGCGGTCGAGTCGGGGATCGAGTGGGTGGTGTGGATCAGCTCCAGCGAGAAAGGCCCGAGCTCGAGCGATTCGCCCGTCTCGACCTCGGTGAGCTCTACGTCCCGCAGCTTGTGCTCGTCGAGCTTCGAGCGGGCCATCGCAATCGTCAACGCCCCCGCATAGACGGGCGCGTCGAAGCTCGCGCCGAGCTCGCGGAGCACCCAGGGAAGCGCGCCGAGGTGATCCTCGTGCCCGTGCGTGACGACGATCGCCTCGATCTCGGCCGCCCGCTCGCGCAAGTAGGCGAAGTCGGGCAGCACGAGGTCGATGCCGACCATCTCCGGGGTCGGGAAGCGCAGTCCCACGTCGACGACGACGATCCGGCCGTCGTATTCGACGACCGTCATGTTCTTACCGATCTCGCCGAGCCCGCCGAGCGGCAGGACGCGCAGCTTGCCGCTCACGCGGGAGTGCCCGCGAGCAGGCCGTGGCGTTCGAGCATCTCCCGCACCGCCGCCTCCTCGTCGGATGTTGCGGGTACCAGTGGCAGCCGCAGCCCGCCGACCTCGAAGCCGAGCATGTTGAGGGCCGCCTTCGTGCAGGTTGGGTTCGATGTCAGGAACAGCGTCTCGTAGACGTCACGCAGCGACGCGTCGATCTCCTCGCGGTGCTCGGGCTCCTCGACCATGCGTTGCATCTCGTTGCCCACGATGTGGCTGGCCACGCTGATCACGCCCGCGCCACCGATCTCGAGCGTGCGCAGGAAGCTGGCGTCGTCGCCGGCGTAGACGTCGAGCCCCTCGATCAGCTGCAGCTCATCGGGGTTCGCCTGCTTGACCCCGGTGATGCCCTCGATCTTCGCCAGCTCCGCGAGCAGCTCGGGGGGAATGTTCGTGCCGGTCCGGGAGGGGATGTTGTAGAGCAGCGTCGGTTTGTCGGTCGCCGAGGCCACCGCCTGGTAGTGACGGGTGAGGCCGAGCGGGCTAGGGCGGTTGTAGTAGGGCGTCACCGACAGCACCGCGTCGACGCCGAGCTCCGTCGCCCGTTCGGTCAGGTGCACGGCCTGGCGGGTGTCGTTCGTGCCGGTGCCGGCGATGATCGACTTGCCCTCCGGGCGCTCGGCGACGGCCAAGCCGATCAGCCCGAGCTGCTCCTCTTCGGAGAGCGTCGAGGCCTCGCCGGTGGTGCCGGCGACGACGAACCCGTCCGAGCCGTTCTCGGCGAGATGGCGCAACAGGGCCACGAACGACTCCTCGTTGACACGATTGCGCTCGTCGAAGGGGGTGACGATCGCGGTGAGGACTGCGCCCAAGTCTGACATCGGCTCAGTATCTCACGCGGGCATCGGGACGCGAGGCGCAGGCGTAGCCGACGCGCACCTCAGCCGACGACCGCTGCCGGGGCCTGGCTAGCGGCGGACTGCGCACGGCCTTAGCAGCAGGCGGCTGTGCGGACGGCCACCCTGTCGCGCCGCGGATCGCCCTCGTTATGGGCGGCGTAGCCTCACGGCCAGGGTTCGCAACCCGAGACCGATCATCACGCCGCCAAGGCCGATGATCAGCCATAGGGCGGCGCTCGCGCTTGCGAGGGCAGCGAGATTGTCGCCGCCGGAGTGGTTGACGAAGGCGCCTGTGCTGTCTCGGTATATCCACCATCCGGGCACCCCGAGGGCGGGGAGAGCAAACCCCTTCACTCCAAGCAGTAGGCCAGAAGCGATGCATGTCGAGAAGATCGCCCAACCGGTCATTTGGTTGGTTATCGGCCTCAGACGTCGGCCGCCCAAGCGAACTCAGAGGGAGGGCGCTTCTACCCTCGCCAAGCTGACTTGCGCGCTCGACAGGGCACCGGCCGTGTCGCTCGCGGCGTAGTCTCCCGCGGAGTGCCTGACCCGCGCCCGAAACCATCCACAGCCTTTCTCGCGCTCGCAATCGTGGGCATAATCTTCGCGGCCGCCACACTTGTCCTCGCACTCGGTGAATCCGAGCTTCTGATCGCGACGGGGGTACTCGCCGCGGCGTGCTCCTTCGCCGCCGCCCGTCAAGTCAAGCGCGACCAGTTTCGCTAACGCCTTCTAGTTCTCCAAACCGACCGCTCGCAGGGCCTCGGCGCGGCTCCCGAACGCCCGGAAGCGGACGCGCAGACCGTTCTCGATCGTCCACACCGTCGCCACATCCCGCTCGAGGTCCGCGTCGCTGTGGCGCAGCCGAGCATGCTCGTGCAGGACCACCACCACGTCCTTGCCCGCGTCGATCATCTCCTTGACGTCCTGCGAGTAGTCGTTCCAGACCGACCAGTACTGGGTGACGTAGGCGACGAACTCCTTGCGCCCCGAGCCCCGTTCCGGGAACCCCTCGACCGGATAGGCCGAGATGTCCCACTCGATATTGGGATCGAGCGTCTCGATCCAATCGAAGATCCGCCCGGCGGAGCGTGCCTCGAACCCCCGCTGGACGACCTGCTTGTTCTTTTCCGACATCGGCTACCCCCTTCCCCCTTCAGTATCCATCACCGTCAAGGGGCGGGCGGAACCAGCGCGCCGCGCCGGATCACTCGCCTTCGATCGAGAGGCGCGGCGCCCAGTGTGAAGCCCCGCGACGAGGCCCGCCGGCCTTACCCGCCGAACAGCAGCGGCTCGAGGCCGATCGTCAATGGCTCTGGCAGCGT